>JBDNDR010000002.1:0-21670 GCA_046718995.1 Fimbriimonadales bacterium | reverse complement strand
CGCAGGGGGAGTTGGCACAGACGCCACCCCCATCCTGCCGAACGCCTCCTCTCGTCATGCTGAGCGAAGCGAAGCATCTCTGTTTTCACCTCACCCCCAACCCCTCTCCGTGAACGGAGAGGGGAGTCGGCACAGACGCCACCCCCATCCTGCCGAACGCCTCCTCTCGTCATGCTGAGCGAAGCGAAGCATCTCATCGAGACCCTTCGCCTGCGGCTCAGGGTGACGAAGAGGGTTGCTCAGGGTGGCGGGTGGGGTTTTCAGCGGGCGTCCCCACCCCGTCATGCTGAGCGAAGCGAAGCATCTCATCGAGACCCTTCGCCTGCGGCTCAGGGTGACAGGTGGGGGTATTGCTCAGGGTGACAGGTGGGGGTATTGCTCAGGGTGACGGATGGGGAGGAACTTAGGGTGACGGATGGGGGTATTGCTCAGGGTGACGGAGAAGGGACTAACTCAAGGGGGTGAGGGGAGATGAGGTGAGGTAGCCCCCTCTTGGCAAACAAGAGGGGGCAAGAAGATGAGGTTTACTTCTTCCGACGGCGGAGCGCCAGCAGACCCACCAAACCCGAGCCGAGCGCCATCATGCTCGCAGGCTCAGGCACCACCACATTGAAGAAGTCCTGGTAGGTCTGGTCGAACAGGGTCACGGTGCCTGCATAGGAACCGAAGTTATCGCGGTAGCCATCGTGGAGGACGCGCACGCGCAGCTGGATAATATACTGCGTACCGTTGGGGTCGCCCGAAATATTGATGGTGTGGCTTCCACCCAACCCTGCCACGCTCTTGGAGACAGTTCCGTCAAACGCGTTCCAATCCACGAAGTTCTCAGAGGAGGTGGAGTAGAAGGGCGCGCTATTCTGAAATACCTGATAGTCGAAGCGCAGGCGCAGGCGGTCAGCATGGGGCGAGGCTTGGTTACCAAAGAGTTGGTACCCTATCAGCCCACGGGTGCCTGTAATCCCACCGACACTCCACGACAGCGCGACATTCGGAAAGGCGTTCGGGTCCACATTGTTTCCGCCCCACAGATAGGGAGCCAAGTTGAAGGGGCTAACCGAAGGTCCACCGCTCAGCCCGACCATCGAGGCGTTGCGGATTTCTATATCGGCACGCGCCTCAGCGCTGGCAGTGAGTGAGTTGTCATTCGCCGCAGCACGCATGCCGAAGGTATGCCCCGAACCCTGCCAAGTGCCGAAGTGGACACTTCCCGTTTGGTTAGCCGGTCCTAAACCGTTTGATCGATCGCTGGCGAACTGGTACTGGGAGCTTCCCGTGCGTCGTGAACCGTTCCCGAACATAATTCCCATCCTGCCGAACGCATCGCCTCCCGTTGGGTTCTGCAGGCGCACGCGAATAACGCAGGTGGTGCCAATAACATCGTTGAAAGCGTAGACACGACCACGTTGATTGGGCATGAAATTACCGCTACCCACATCCCCGCCTGTCTCTGGTGAACGAAACTCAGTCGTCCAGCCTGGGAAGTTGTCATCCTGTTCGTAGATGACCTGCAAAGTCTGTGCGTGAATGCTGCTGCCGAGTGCAACCGCTAAAGTTGCCAAGCCTAAGAATCGCCATTTCATTTGCATCGTTCTCTCTCCTCACTGAGTGCCTAACTGCCCTCCCCCCTTAGAGAGGGGATTAGCCCTGCTACCAATTGCTTCGTGACCTGCTCCCTTGCCCTCAGGACAACGGATTCAGAGGGGTGGGTTTAGCACCCACTCCCGAAGTTGAACAGCACCGTCAATAAGTTTCCCTGCCCCTTGTCACAAGGGGCAGGGAGGAGTCGAACCGTTTTACTTTCGGCGCCGTCGCATAGCAATCAGGCTTACTAAGCCCGAACCGAGCGCCAACATACTCGCAGGCTCAGGAACCGGACGATAAGCACGCCAAGAGTCAATGTCAAGATTTGCTTGACCGATTCGTACCCAGAAACCGAAGTTAGCCTCAATGTCTCTAATCTGTCCCCATGTTGTGTTTGGATTAGTGCTGAATGGGTCGGTGGTAGGCGTACCTGTGATTTCATAGACACGATGACCAAACGAGTCGGGGTAACCAGGTGCAGAGGTTGTAAATCCAGTAACAGTCCCATGCAAGTTGACAACGATGTTCCGCAGACGAATGTCAAAGCTGATTCCCGAAATGGTTCCGCCGGGGATTAGAATCGGTCCCGCAGTGCTGAATGCTCCGCTAACTATCGACCCCGTTCCGCTACCAGATTGAGTCATCGGTACCGTCACCGACAGAAAGGGAGGAAAACTTAGCGGAATAGAAAAGCTGGTCGGTGTAGTTTGAGTAACGCTGAGAGATGCTCCCACAGTGTTTATTGGGATAGTAGAGCTAATGCTTCCTGTCACTATCAGGCTCCCACTGATGTCGAGGAGCCAATCAGTACCCACAAAGCTGTCGGCGTAAGCGCTTAGTGACCATAGGCTAATCACACTCAAGCAAACGAACTTCATCAATCGCTTCATCATTGAACCTCCGTTCAGTGTACTTTATGCAGGACAACCTGCATTTAAACTCCAACGGTTCACCTTCCTTAGGGATGCGGTTCTGCTCCCTGCCGATGCGTGTCCGAGTCCAACTCTGGACTTCCATCGTGTATAGACTCAGTTTAGCCCAAAAACCGGACATCGGAGGCTGGGGAATTTGCGAGTTTTTAGTGGAAGGGTATTGGGAACGCCCCCCCTGCGTCATGCTGAACGCAGTGAAGCATCTGATTGAGACCCTTCGCCTGCGGCTCAGGGTGACGGGGGAACGCTTGCGCCATGAACGCCCTGCGCTTGTTATGCTGAACGCAGTGAAGCATCTCATTATTCACCTCACCCCCAGCCCCCGCCGCAGGCAGAGAGGGGAGTCGTCTCCTGTCATGCGGGGCGTCAGCGAAGCATCCCATCGAGACCCTTCACGGCATTCGGGTATAAAATAGACGCGATGCCGCTTTATCGCTACCACGCTGTGGACGGCAGTGGGCGCGCCCAAACAGGCACGATTCAGGCGACCGATGTGCGTACCGCCCAGAGCCAACTTCAGGCGCGCGGATGGATTGTCCAGCAGATTGTCAGCCTCCCCGAAACGGCACCGACGCCCCCAACGATGCCTGCCCCTACCACGACACTACCTGACACCGACCGCCTATCTTGGGATTACGCAACTCTGCCGCCTGCGGTTTTATGGCGCCTGTTGGTTCAACTTCAGGCGCTGGTACAAGCGGGCTATCCGCTTTCGGAGGCGTTCCGCAGTGTGGCGACTCGGGTGCGTCATGGGCGTCTGACTCAGGCGTGCGCTGAGGTCGGTGCGCGTGCTGCGGGGGGCGAACCCATCTCCCAAGCGATGGCACGCTATCCCGACCTGTTCCCTAAGTTCCTCATCGGCAACCTCCAAGCCGGCGAGCAAGGTGGCTACCTCGCTGAGGCGCTGAAGCACCTCACCGATTACTACGAAGGAAGGCAGAAGATTCGGATGTACAGCGTCTTCCCGAAGGGTGTGCTGTGGCTGGGGGTTCTGACCATCCCCACAGCCGTCACAGGGTTGATAGGCATCATGCGCGCCGCCCCACGCCTTGCCGACAACCCCAGCGGGGATCTCGGGCAGAACCTCAGCATCGTTGCAGCAGAGATTGGGCGCACCCTTCTATTGGTCGGGATACCGATTATTCTGCTTTTGGTGGGGATGGGAGTTGTCCTGCGCTGGGCGATGAAACGGTGGGGGCTGGGGGCGAGTCTGCGCCTGCGCACACCGTTCGTGACGGGGCTATCGGGCTGGGAGCGTTCCAGCGCCTTGGGGCTGTTCCTCTTTCATTTGGATCGCCTCACACGGGCAGGGTTCGCCCCTGCAACGGTGTGGGAGTTCGCTGTGAATACCGTCCCCAACGCCGAGCTCGCCCGTACCCTCAAAAGTGTCCGTCCCACCAGCGAGGGCGAGCGCCTGGATGCCCTGCTCGCGCGCACACGGCTCGTCCCACCCGATGAGGTCGCCATCATCACGACAGGGCTCCAGACGGGCACGGTCAACGAGGTGCTTCAGCGCCTACACGCTCTGTACTTAGACCAAGCCCAGTTTGAAGCGAAACGAATCCCCAGCGGTATGCTCCGCACGGGATGCCTGCTCCTCGTTATTCTGAACGGGGTGGCGTTTGTGGCGCTCTATTGGCTCTGGTATCGGGTGTTCGTGCCCTCCGTGGAACGGCTTTTTAGCCCTTGACCGGCTCTCGAACGGGGCATCCCTATTACCTGCCTCTCTCTACCCCTGTAAGATAGGAGAGGGGCAACTCTGTGATTGCCCCTCTCCTGGCGAAGAAGCGTTAGTCGACGACCGCCTCCAAGAAGCTGCGGATGTCCTGCTCGCCCATGTTGGGTTCGCCGGGCGCCACATGATTCAGTTTGCCCTCCAGCATCCATCGCTCCAGCTGGTCGACCAGGTCAAACAGGTGGTCAAACGAGTCGACGATGAACAGGAGAGGCTGGTAGTGGTCTATCTCAAAGTACTGATTGATGACCCACTCCAGTTGGATGGGGTAGCGTTGGACATCGGGCGACTCGATAGCGTGCGCCAGCTCGCCATAGGAGCTGAGCAGACCACTGCCATAGACCTTCAGCTCGCCGTTCTTACCGCGCATCAGCCCGAACTCTATCGTGAACCAGAAGAAGCGCGCCAGTGCCTTCGTGATGCTGATAATCCGCTGAACCTGCAGCTCGGGGTCTTTGATTTCCTGCACCAGCCGTGCGGCGGTGTGTGCCGCCTCGCCGAACCGTACCAGCGTGTCCGCAAACCGTTGGTCGGTGTGCATCGGCACATGCCCTGCGATGTCGTGGAAAATATCTGGCTCGGGCAGGTAGTCCAGCGAGTCGATGCTACGCACTGTGATGGTGGTCGGGAACTCACGATTGCGCAGGCAATCGAAGAAGATGTAGGCAGGCACATAGCCCGAGACCGCCTTCGCTTTGAACCCCGTCAGCGGCGCCAAGAACTGGTTCACATCGTCTAAGCGGGGCACACGGTTCGGGTCTAAACAGAGCTTGGAAATCCCCTCCAGAAACTTGTTGGTTGCATACTTCTGCCATCGCTCTTGAATACGTGCGTACAGTTTCCGCCACGCCTCATGGTTCTCTTCCGAGTAGAGTTCGTACGGTTGCTCGATGTACAGTTCGCCCTTACTGCGTGCCACCTCGATAAACGGGGCTTTGGTGGTGGTCAGCCCCATGCCGGGATAGAGTTTCACTTCGGTCTGCGTCATCGCAATCACCTCGCCCCTATAATACCCTAAGGGTTTGCTTTTGGCACCGCGCATGTGGGCTGGCAGGTATCATACCGCTATGCAGGCAGACCTGTTTCGGGAGGAGCCTCCGACGGCACTGCCTCTGGCGACTCGGATGCGTCCCCGAACGCTGGACGAGTATGTGGGGCAGGAGCATCTGCTCGCACCGGGCATGCCCATCCGTCAGGCGATTGAGCAAGGGACGCTCGGCTCGGTCATCCTCTGGGCGCCTCCCGGCAGTGGCAAGACCAGCCTCGCCTATCTGATTGCCCACTACTCTAACGCCACCGTGGAAAGCCACAGCGCGGTCTCGGTGGGCGTGCAGGAGATTCGGAAGGTCGCCGAGCGAGCGCGCCAGCGACGCCGTGCCAGCGGACAGCCCACGATTCTGCTCCTGGACGAAATCCACCACTTCAACCGTACTCAGCAGGACTCGCTACTGGGCTATCTGGAGGACGGCACCTTCACGCTCATCGGGGCGACGACCGAGAACCCCTTCTTCGTGCTGGCAGGCGCGCTCCTCTCACGGGCACGGGTGCTCACGCTCAAACCGCTGGAGGAGTCGCATCTGCGCCAGCTGATTGCGCGCGCCCTCACAGACACCGAGCGGGGACTGGGCACGCACAACCTTCAGATAGAACCCGATGCGCTGACCCACCTCGTGCAGGTGGCGAACGGCGACGCTCGGCTCGCACTGAACCTGTTGGAAACCGCGGGTCTCCAAACGCCCCCAGGAGGCACCATCACGCTCAGCCTAATAGAACAACTGCTCCAGAAACCGATGCCCCGCTATGACCAGCAGGGTGACTACCATTACGACACCATCTCGGCGTTCATCAAGTCGGTTCGGGGGAGCGACCCCGATGCGGCGCTCCACTATCTGGCACGGATGCTGGTTGCTGGCGAAGACCCGCGTTTCATTATGCGCCGCCTGCTCATCCTCGCCAGTGAGGACATCGGCAACGCAAACCCCACCGCGCTCCTCTTAGCCACCGCTGCTGCGCAGGCAGTGGAACGGGTCGGCATGCCCGAAGCCCAAATCATCTTGGGGCACATCACGACCTACCTAGCCTGCTCACCGAAGAGCAACGCGGCGTATGTGGCCATTAAACGCGCGATGGACGATGTCCGCTCTAAGCCCCTCACGCCGATTCCCCTCCACCTCCGCAACGCACCTCATCCCCAGCTGAAGGAACTGGGGCATAGCGTGGGCTACCGCTATCCGCACGACTACCCCGGCGGCTGGGTCGCGCAGGACTATATGCCTGAGGGCGACTGGAGCCTCCCCTACTACGAGCCGACCGCGCACGGTCAGGAGGAACGGCTCCGTGCCTACCTGGAGCGCCTAAAGCAATGCGATGCGCCCGACAAGGGATAGCCCCTCGTAGGTATACTCTCCTTAATGCACAGCGCGCTCTCTCAAGTGGCGTTCACAGCCGAGCGTGAACAACGCAATCGCTGGCTGGAGCAGGTTCAAAGCGGTCGGGGAGGCGTTCTGCTCATCGCTGGGGAGATGGGTACAGGACGCACGAGCTTCCTACGCGATACGCTTCAGATGGCTCAACGCCACTACGGGTTGCTTACAGCGGATACCTGGTGTCAGGGTGAGCCTTGGGAACCAGCATGGTTCCCTCTGAGCAACCTGATAGAGCAGGTAATCCTGCGCGTCAACAACTGCGAGCTCACCGCCCCACTTCAAGAACTGCTCAGCAAGTGGCTGGATAGCCCTCAGTCGTGGCATATCCCGATGCGCATGATACGCCCCCTGCGAGCTCTGGCGCGCCAACATCCCTTGCTCCTGGCAATCGACGATTTCCACCTCGCTCACGAGAGTACCGTGCGCCTGATTCAGAGCTGGCTCCCGCATATCCGATTGGAGCCACTCGGTATCGTGCTGACCCTACGCCAGCCGATAGAGCGTGCCATCCTGAACGAACTGGTGCGCGCCTGCACTACCCACGAGGTGGCGCAGACCATCGCCTTGCGTGCCTTCACCTACGAGGAACTCCACGCCCAAGTCCATCAAGCGCATGCAGAGTTGGCGAACAACCCCCAGTTTATAAGGGCACTCTGGGAGCTGACGCAGGGCAACCCGCTCTTTGTGTCTGAAATCCTGCGCACGGTGAAAAGCCTACCGATGGATTGGCATCAAGCGCACGACCTGACCCCGCTCATCCCGACCAGTCTGCGCGCCACAATCCTCAACCGTATGGATGCCCTGCCCGAACCTGTCCAAGATCTCTTGCGATGGGTCTCCTGTTTTGAGGGGGCTGTCGCGCCCGAGATACTCGCCCAATTGACCCGTTCGTCCACGCGTGCCCTACAGAGCCAGATAGCGACTCTGCGCCAGACCAACTGGTTCCAGCCCGCAGGAAGCAAGTCCCCGCTTCTGTGGCAGAACCGTCTGGTGCGGGAGGTGGTCTATGAAACGCTCAGCCCCTCCGAACGGGCACAGCGGCACGCCGACATCGCACAGGCTCTGGAAGCGACAGGGGGCAGTGAGCGCGACCGTCTCTACCACTGGATGCGCACGGCGCCCAGCGAGGAGGTGTTGAACCGCCTCTGGAGAGCCTATCAGCAACTGCGCGGACACCTGCCCGCTCCCTTCCGGCTGGAACTTCTCCAGCACTGCCTGCAGATGGCGGAAGCGCTCCACCGGAACGACATCCGAATCGCCCTGCTCGGCGAGCTGCCCTACCTCCTCTACATTCTGCCCGACGGACTGTTGAAAGCGCTGGACGCTTCCGAGCGGGTGCTGGCGGAGTTAGCGGCACATCCCGAGCTCGACCGTGAACGCAGTTTGTGGGTGCAGGTCTCCTGTGCGCGGGCGGGGCAACTGGCGCAGATGGGGCGCGCTGCGCAAGCCCGTGCCCAGCTGGAAAGCCTGCTCAGCGACCCTGACCTGACCCCGCACCAGCGCGTGATGGCACAACTCAGCCTCGCCTACACCTGGGCGTGTCAAGGCAACTTGCGCTCCGCCTACGAAATCCATCGCGCGCTGTGGGAGACCATTAGCCAAGACGCTCAGTGGCTCCGACGATGGATTGGCATCCTGCGTTATGCGCTCCAGTATGCGCTCGCCTGCGGCGATGTGTCCTTCGCCGAGCAGATTGTGCGCTATCTCCCCGAAGACCCTGACGAAACCGCCAGAACAGTCCGTCTCCTCCGTCAGATGATGTTAGCCGACTTGGCATTTTTTCAAGGAGACAGTGCCCAACAGCAGTACCGCGCACGCATCCTTCACGAGGCGTCCTCCGATGAGTACGAGATGTCCGCTTTCTATGAGGGCTGGTTCCTGACCTTGCTGTATCGTGAGCCAAGCGAGGCAGTGCGCGTCGCTGACCAGACCCTGAACTTAGTGCGCCAAGCGGTCGGGTACGAACGGGAAACGGAGTGGCGCTATCTCAAGGCACTGGCACTGATCGAGTCGGAGCAGTTCGACCAGGCGATGGCAGAGCTGCGCGAGTTGCGCAAGCTCGCGCTCAAGTTGGATAACCGCCTGATGAGCGCGCGTGCCCTGCTCGCCCAAATCCAGCTGGCGCTATGGGGGTATCCCACCGAGCCGGTGGAGACGCTGATGGCGCTCCTCCCACCTCTGGTCGATGCCCTTGCGCTCCCCGAAGTGGAGGTACAGTACTATACGCTCCAGAGTGCCCACGCCCTGAGCCAAGCCGACCCTGAACACGCCCGAGCTATGGCAGAGCGCGCGGTGCAGATTGCCGAATCGTGGGGACATGCGTTCTATCGGGGCTGGGCACATCTGCAATATGCGCTCTGCCTCGCTGAGCAGGACGACCCCAACGCACGCCACGAATGGGAACAGGCAGAGAGCCTGCTCGCCAGCTACGGCGCCCCGCAGGTTCTCAAGCGTGCCCATCGAACGCTCCAGTCCGCCGAGACGCCCCAAGCTTGGGAGATGACAATTCGCTTACTGGGCGAGGTTCAAATCCGCTACCGCCGAAAGACGCTCGGGCGTGAGGGCTGGGCAAGCCCGCGTGCGCGTGCCATCGTGTGCCACCTGATTCTGGCGAAGGGGCAACCGCTATCGTGGCAAACCCTTTGCGAACAGCATTTCCCCCACTTCGACCCGGAGTGGGAGCGTACCCGTGTGAACCTGCAGACCACCATCTCCGCTGCCAGGCGGAGCCTGCGCAACGCGTTCGGAACCGAAGCGGGGAACTGGATTGCCCACGAGGCAGGCTCCTACCGCTGGCTACCACCCCACAGCTGGACAACCGATGTGCTGGAGTTTGAACGGGTGGCACTGGACGCGCTCGCACTCTCGGACTCCGAAGAGCAGAAAGCGCGCCTCCAAGTGGCGATTCAGCTCTATCCGGGCGACCTCACCCCGGAGTTCAAAGGCGAGCTGTGGTGTGAGCCGTATGCCCACTACCTGCGCTCCCTCTACATCGAGTGCCTCATGACCTATGCCAACGCGGAGTTCTTAGCGGGCGCGGTTCAACGGGCGATGGAGTATGCCGAGCGTGCCCTCCAGTGCGACCCGTGCAACGAGTCGGCGGTACGCCTGCTGATGCGCGCACACACCCAACTCGGTTCCAAGCAGGAAGCGCTCCATCTCTACGCCAAGTGCCAGCAGACCTTGAAAACCGTTCTGGAAGCGAAACCGTCCGAACCGACCCGCCAGCTCTACGAGTCGATTCGGAACGGTTAAACTGCCTCACTCTGCAATTAACTTATGGTAGCGTCCCATCCAGTAGGGTAGGAGGAACGCCGTGCCATCATCCTCGCGCCGCCCAAGCGAATCGCCCCCATCCAGTCGGTAGGGGTTGCCGTTCCAACGCATCACCGAACGCTCGCTGTAGGGCACAATCTCTACCGACTGCCACTCGCCGAACCGACCCTTGCGCACATCCAGCTCGATGTCGGCACGGTGGCTGTTTCGGCATTCCCAGTTGCGCAAATCCCAGGGCCACTCCTGAAGCGTCTGCACCGATGCCTCCACATCGCACGGTTTACCTGTCAACGCCCCGTAGATGAAGTTGAACAGGGGGCTACGCTCGGGACGCTCAATCTGCCAGCTGCGCTCCAAGCTCATCAGCCACATCCGCCGATAGTCGGGGTCGGTCTCGTAGAGCAGGAAGGGGTAATAACACAGAAACGCCAGCTGGTCATCGGAGTGGTTGACCTCAAAGGGCGGGAGCATCTTCTGCGTCACGGCGTTGATAAGATAGTGATGTTTGCGTATCAGTGCCTCATACGCCCCCTGATACTTGGCGTCGCCCGTGATGTGGTAGGCTACTTTCAGGTGGGAGAGGATAGACAGCGCATTCAGCCCGCGCTCCTCTTCCCAGATGGGGTCATCATTAATGGCTTCGGGGTTGAAGATTGCCCAGCGTGTGGGTTTGCCATCTTTGTCGATCAGGCGCCAGTTGTTTTGCATCAGGTGGTCGGTAACGCGTCGCACGACCCCCCGAATCGCCTCTTTCTCGGTTTCGTCCGCCACCAGGTCATAGTAGACCGCCCAGATGAAATAGTGCCCGTCCAGCTCGTCGGAGCTGGTGTCGCCTTTCCAGATATAGTTCGGGTCTACAGGCGACTCGTGCCACTCACCCTGCGATTGGTAGTAGCGGGTCTCGTCCTTGCGGATGATACTGCGTGCGGGGAAGCCCGGAATGCCCGTCAGGCGTTCCAGTTCCAGCAAGGCACGCATCGATTTGCGGGCGCGATCGCGGGCTTGGGGGTCTTTCGTGCTGGCGTACTGGAAACACTGGGCGGCGCAGTACAGAGCCGTCCATAGCCCATCGTTATCGCTCGCCTCTATTTTCCAGCCGTCGGGGTCGTTCGGGTCGTCCCAGTCGCAGTTCGTGACGAAGCCGTTCCGATTATGGCGCAGGGCAATCATCGCCTCGTAGTGTTCCGCCTTCTCGCGGAGGGTCATCGGCACCGACTCGATGCACGCCAGCCCGTCGCTTGTGGCAATCCACGCCCGATTCTTGGCGTCTATGGCGATGGCGTTCACTGAGTTGTTGGGGAGCCATCGCTTGCCCCAGAAGTAGCTCCACCTACCCTCGCACAATCGACAGGCGCCTTCGGGTGTGCCGACCCAGAGGTCGCCATTTGGCGCGAAGGCAATCGTGCGCACCATCCCATAGGGCGGACCGCCCTCCTTGCCCTCGCGTGGGAGCCACCAGCCATCGCCGTCCCCAATCAGCAAGCCGGGGCGCGTGCCGACCCACAGGTGTCCCTTCGTGTCGCTGACTGCGCAGAACCAGAGGTCATCGTAGAACCGCCCTCGATTATCTTTGATGCCGACTATCTGCCACTCCTGCCCTGTCCAGCGATAGAGGTGGCGTTCCAGCTCGCCTTCGGCATAGGCAAAGAGCCTACCTTGCGCGTCTTCCACCATCCATCGGAACTGGCGGTTCGTGGGCACGGGGTAGCGCGATTTGACCGCCCCATCCCAGTGGAGCACCGCTTCGGGCGTCAGCACCCACAGCCCACCTGCACGCGCCGAATGGATAGCGAGGATTCGGGAATTAGACCCTCCACTGGGGAGCGTAGCGAGCTCAAAAACGACGGAGCGCCCCCGCGTGCTGGCGATGCGCCCGACGACCTGTTCATTGGCGTAGTAGACCCCGCCCTGCCCGTCGGGTACGAGCCACTGGGCAGGCGGCTCGGCGACCGATTCCCAGCGTTCAGGCGCACTGAGCGGCGCGCGGGCTGTGCCCTTCGGTGTGCCTGCCCAGACCCACTCCCCAGAAACCACGAGGCTCTGAATCGTCCCATCGGGTAAGCCTTGCTGGACGGTGTAATGGGTGGCGCGGTCTTGCAAGAACGGCTGAATCGGATAACTGCTCACGGACTGGCTGATTAGTGTCATCGTTAGAACCTCTATTAACATCCCCATCTCCTGCGAGGATGGTTCGTCGGAGATGGGGATCGTCCTACGATGGGTTCAGCCAGCCCGTTCGGTTTAGCCCTTGCGCCGGGCGAAGTCCAGCATAAACTCACGCAGGGCGCGCACACCCTCCATCGGCATCGCATTATAGATGGAGGCGCGACAGCCCCCGACCGAGCGGTGTCCTTTCAACTCGTAGAGGTCGTGCGCCTGTGCCTCTTTGAGGAACTCTTTTTCCAGCTCCTCGCTGGGCAGGCGCCAAGTAACATTCATGAGCGAGCGGCACTCTGGGTGCGCATGCCCCTGATAGAAGCCTCCACTCTGGTCAATCGCCTCGTAGAGCAGGGCGGCTTTCTCGCGGTTCATCTGATAGACACGCTCCAGACCGCCAATCGTATGCAACAGCCAGCGCGAGACCAGCATCACGATGTAGATGGCGAACACGGGCGGCGTGTTGTAGACCGAGCGGTTCTGCGCTTGCACCCGGTAGTCCAGCATCGCGGGCAGGTTCGTGGGCACGCGCTCCAGCAGGTCGTTGCGCACGATGACCACCGTCACGCCAGCAGGACCTGCGTTTTTCTGGGCGCCTGCGTAGATGAGCGCATAGCGTGTGATGTCTACCGGGCGCGAAAGGAAGTCGGACGACATATCACATACCAGAGGAACCGCGCCGACCGATGGCTCCGCAGGGAACTCCACGCCCTGAATCGTTTCGTTGGAGGTGAAGTGGACATAGCGGGCGTTGGGGTCCAAGTCCAGTTCGCTGGGATGGGGCACTCGGGTATACCGTTCGGACTTGCCGTTCCAAGCGTGGCGTGCCTTGCCGAGCTTTTCGGCTTCTTGGAACGCCTTCTCGCCCCACGAGCCAGTGACGATATAGTCCGCCGAGCCGTCGCCCAGCAGGTTCATCGGCACCATCGCAAACTGGAGGCTGGCACCTCCCTGCAGAAACAGCACATGATAATCGGGAGGGATTGAGAGCAGCTGGCGCAGATTCTGCTCGGTCTCCTCCAGAATCGCATCGAACCATTTGGAGCGGTGGCTGATTTCCAAGACCGACATCCCCGCTTCGGGCAACGCCAAGAGCTCCCGCTGAGCCTCCTCTAACACGGGCAAGGGCAGGACACCCGGTCCCGCTGAAAAGTTCCAAACACGCTTCGTCATTGCTGACCTCCACCTAAAAGTCTACCTGATGCGTCCCCCAAAGCGCAGGGTATACCTTCGCCCTCTCAACCGACATACAGGTACAATCTGGCTTGGGAAACATGATGACCAACCACGCTTGGCTCTTTACTCAAGAGGCGACCTTAGAGTGGCACCCGATGCCCGTTGGGGAACCGGACGCGGGCGAGGTACTCGTGCGCCTGCGCGCCTGCGGGCTATGCACGGGCGAGGTGATGGACTGGTATATCCGACGCAAGGCGCCCCTCGTGCCCGGACACGAACTGGTCGGCACGATTGAACGGGTCGGTTCAGGTGTGAACCAGTTCCGTGAGGGCGAACGCGTGATCGTCCACCACCACGCACCCTGTGGTCAGTGCGACCTATGCCGTCGGGGCGCGTATGTCCACTGCCCGACTTGGCGTGCCACCAAACTGCGCCCTGGCGGGCTGAGCGAACGGTTCGTGGTGCCACCCGAAATCGTGCGGAGTGACCTCCTGCGCGTGCCCGACTCGGTCTCCGATGAGCGGGCGGTCTTCGCAGAGCCATTAGCCTGCGTGGTCAAATCGCTTCGCAGGGCAGGTCTCAAGCACGGGAGCCGTATCGCCGTTATCGGGCTGGGCGTGATGGGGATGCTCCACATCCTGCTGGCGCACTGGTGGGGCGCAAAGACGGTCTACGCGCTTGACCTGCTCCCCCACCGTTTAGCCTTCGCCGAGCAACTGGGCGCAATCCCGCTCCCACCTGACAGCGCACCGCCCGACCCTGCCCCCGAAATCGTGATTGTGGGGCCGGGCGTGGAATCGGCGCTCGCACTCGCTTGGAACCTCGTGGCTCCCGACGGGACGCTCCTGCTCTTCACGCCCACCCCACCCGAAGCGCGCTACCCCTACGACTGGCATACCGCCTACTTCAAAGAGATACGGCTTATTCCCAGCTATTCGGCGGGTCCGAACGATATGCGCCAAGCGTTGGCGTTGCTGGTCGACGGTCTCCCAGTGGAACGGCTGATTACCCACCAGCTCCCGCTGTCCGAAGTGCCACAGGGGTATCAGCTCCTGCGCAAGGCGGAGGCGCTCAAGGTGGTCGTTAGCGCAGGCGATTAGCTTTCTTCCACCTCGTGCCCGTTGAAGTCCCGTATGACCGCTTCCACGAGCGCTTCGCCATCCAGCACGGGTGACGCCGATTCGGACGGCTCATCCAGTGGCATCGTCGGCTGGGTGGCGTCTACTTGGAGCGTGACCTTTGCGCCGGGCATGCCGACCGCACTGCGCACCAACTCTTTCAAGTTCGTCTCGCGCTTGGGAGTCGCCGTAAAGAAACCAAGTGCCAGCTCCGAGCGCAGGTAGAGGACGACGGTATCCCCCTGAATCGCTACCCGTGACCCTTCTAAGTTGCGCCCGCCAGCAGGACTGATTTGCTTGACCTCTTGGACTTTGCGTTGCCAAATAAGGTTGACCTCGTTGGGTTGCACGGGCGATGCAGTAGGTGGCGTATCAGGCATCGGCTGAGATGTCCCTGCGGGTGCGCTGGATGTCGTTGGCGCAGGCATCGGCTGAGGTGTACCGCCTGCTTGAGCGTTGGGGGTTGGTGTCGGTGTTGATGCGGATGGCGCAGGTCTGGGGGAAGCCGTTTGCGGGGTGATGGGTGTACCACTGGCGAAAATCAGCAGATAGAGTTCCAAGATAGCGCGTGGGGAACCCGAGCTCCGCATCTCGCTGAGTGCGCCCGCCAGCTTCTCCCACCATCCCAGCAGGCGAGGCACTCCTGCACGCCTCCCCTGCTCAATCATCGCGCTCCACTGGGTGGGGTCATAGTAGCCCCCGCGGTCGCTCCCGTGAAGTACCGCTTGGATGAGGGCGCGCCAGTGCTGGATGAGCGACTCAGCGAAGATTCGTGGCTCGCGCCCCAACAGCAACTGCTGGTCTAATATCGTCAACACGGTGGATGAGTCGCCCTCTATCAGGGCGTCGGTCAAGCGCATCAGAGTCTCGTCTTCCAGCACTCCGAGCGCGTTATAGACCGTCTCGGTACGGAGAACGCCGTCCTCGCTGAACGCTATCACCTGTTCCAGGGCGGTCAGTGCGTCGCGCCAGGAGCCATCGGCGTAGCGCGCCACCAGGTTCAGCGCGTTCGGGTCCGCTTGAAGCCCCTCCGCCTGCACCACATACTCCAGGCGGCGGGTGATGTCGGCAATCGTGCCCCGATGGAAGTCAAACCGTTGACAGCGTGAGCGGATTGTGGGCGGCACCCGATGGAACTCGGTCGTCGCCAGCACGAACACTACATGCGGGGGTGGCTCCTCGATCGTCTTCAGGAGCGCATCGAACGCCTTCGCCGAGAGGTCGTGAACCTCGTCAATAATGTAGACCTTATAGCGCGCCTCCATCGGGGGGTACTTGGCGTTCTCTATGATCGAACTGCGCACATCCTCTATGCTGGTCTCGGAGGCGGCGTCCATCTCAATCACATCCACGCACGCGCCCTGCTGAATCGACACACAGAAACGGCAGGTAGTACACGGGTTGGGAGTCGGTCCCTGTTCGCAGTTGAGCGCTTTGGCGAGCAGGCGCGCTGTGGAGGTCTTGCCCGTACCGCGCGGACCGCAAAAAAGGTACGCATGCGACCACTTGCCCTGCTGGATGGCGTTGCGCAGAGTCACCGTCACATGCTCTTGCCCCATCAACTCATCAAAGCCTTGGGCACGGTACTTTCGGTACAGGCTGATGTATGCCATCGGAGTCGTCTAATTGTACCCCTCTGGCGAACCTATGGCGTTAGGAAGCGTCAATAGTTTATAGAATGTCCACCGAAACGGTATCCTATTGGCGGAGGAACGATTTGGACACCCTGTCATCGGAGACATGGCTGATTGAGCGAGCGCAGGCACGCGACACTGAGGCGTTTGACCAGATTGTGCATCGCTACGCCGACCGACTGTATAACTATGTCGTGCGCCTGCTGGGCAACGCTCAAGACGCAGAAGATGTGGTGCAGGAAGTGTTCATTCGTGCCTATCAGGCGCTGCCCAACTTCGATGGGCGAGCCAGCCTGAGCACCTGGCTCTATCGGATTGCGACGAACCTGTGTATCGACCATCGTCGTAAGCAGAGCCGCCGAGTGCCGACCGTTTCAATCCATCGCGACGAGACGAGCGAGGACGACTTCGGCGAGTGGGAGTTCGCAGACCAGCAGACACCCAACCCGCTGGAACACGCCCTGAGCCGCGAACTGCAAGCGGTGGTGGAAGGAGCGATTGCACAACTCTCGCCGAAACTCAAAACGGTGCTACTGCTCTACGATGTGGAAGAGCTCTCTTATGAGGAGATTGCCCAAGTGTTGGGAATCCCGATGGGCACGGTCAAATCGCGCCTGAACCTGGCGCGGAGCCAAGTCCAAAAGCAGGTTGAAGCCTATTTGCGAGGTGAATCGAAATGAACTGTCGTGGTTGCGAGCGACGCGTGTGGGACTACTATGAGAACCGACTGAGCGAAGCGGAGCGTGCCTCTGTAGAGACACACCTGCAGAGCTGTCCCACCTGTCAGCGGCATTACGAATCGGCGCGCCAGACCTACAGCGCGCTCCGAGCCTTGCCACGCGCCCAAGCGCCAGCGGGGCTGGTTCAGCGCGTGCATGCCCGAATCGAACAACTCCCCGAACCGAAGCCACTCGCACGCTGGTGGCACGCTTGGCGACGCATCGCCCTCGCGCCCGCGCTCGGACTCACAGTCGCGCTCCTCTGGTGGGGTGTGGGACAGATTCAATCGGGCAGTGTGCAGACCGCCCGAACGCCTGACGCTCTCGCCCAGCAGTATGCCGAGGACTGCGTGAACATCCACGAGCAGTTAGAAGCGGTAGACTGGGCCCCCTCGCCCTCGGGCTACCTACTGACCACGAACTACACACGCTAAATGATGAAACACGCGCTCGCTTTGATTGGGTTGGTTTTGCTGACGGCAACGGCTTGGGTTCAGGATACCCCTGCGCGCTGGCTCCAGCGTGCCGCACAAGCGGAAAAGAATCTGAATGTCGCAGGCGTGCGCGTCACCGAGTTTCAACTGGGCAACCGTGTCGAACGGGTTCGCGAGCGGTTCTGGCGCCGGGGCGAGGACGCCATCCGCGTTGAGGTTCTGGAGCCGGAGTCGTTTCGCGGTGATGTGCTGATACACCGTTCGGGCAAGTGGCTCCGTTTCAAGTCGGGCAGTCAGGAAGCCTACGAGGTGCCGTTCCTGCCCGGTCAGTGGTCGGACGACCTGTTGGAGCGTGCGACGGAGCTGTTGCAGGCGGGCATTTTGAGCGCAACGATGCGCCCCGACGAGAACCTACTGGGGCGAACGGTTGCGGTCTTGCAGTTGCGCTTAGAGCGTCCTGAGGGGCGTCCACCCCGCTTCGGCGCGCCGCCACGCCGTCCACCAGAGGAGCCGCCTGGCTTGGCACGCAAGCGTCCCTTCCCGTTCCGCGCCACACTATGGATTGACAAAGCGACGGGGCTATGCCTCAAGCACGAGTTGGAACTGCGCCCCGGAGCGCCGCTGGTGCGTTCGGAGATAGTGCGGTTGGAACTCAACCCACGCCTCTCGCCCGACCTGTTCCAGGTGCCTGAAGGGGTTGTGGTGCGTCGGCTGGGCGAGAACGAGTACACCTCGCTGGAAGAGACGGAGCGCGCGGTCGGTTTCCGTCTGCGCCTGCCTGAGTACTTGCCCGTTGGCACGGTGCGCGAACGGATTCTGGTTCAGCCTCGAGGACCGCGCCGAATGCAGATGGTGGCGATTCGGTACCGCACCCCGCAAGGCAGTTTCACCCTGTTCCAGGCGCGCCGTCCTGAGCGTGGGAGCGCGTTCCGTCCTCCAGCGCCGCCTGCCCGTGAGAACCTCAACGCCCACTTCTGGCAAGAGGGCGACTACTGGTTCGGCATCGTGGGGAGCCTCCCCAAAGCCGAGCTGGAGCGGATTGCGCAATCCATCCGGTAAGCATAAGGCTTTCCCCGTCCCCAACCCTCTCGTTGTGTCGAAGGTCCCATTCCCGTCCTGCTGAGCTACACCACTGCGTCAAGCTGAGCGTCCGCGAAGCATAACGCACCCCCTCCGTTAGGTTCTCCCTGAGGCAGGGGGCACCGGGCACCTGTTCCCTGACCCTACCCCGTCACCCTGAGCCATGCCCCCTTCGTCACCCTGAGCCGCAGGCGAAGGGTCTCAATGAGATGCTTCGCTGCGCTCAGCATGACGGGGGTGGGGTGTTCGGGATGAAGAGGGTGGGGTTTGTGCTGACTTCCCTCTCCGTTTAGGAAGGTGAAACTCTTTACCCCCTCCTTAGGTTCCCCCTAAATGCAGGGGGAACCAAGCACTTGTTCCCTGAACCTACCCCGTCACTCTGAGCCATACCCCATTTGTCACCCTGAGCCGCAGGCGAAGGGTCTGAGATGCTTCGCTGCGCTCAGCATGACGGGGTGGGGTGTTCGGGATGAAGAGGGTGGGGCGCGTTCCTACAAAGAGTGTTCCCCCGTCATCCTGAGCCATGCCCCATTCGTCACCCTGAGCCGCAGGCGAAGGGTCTGAGATGCTTCGCTGCGCTCAGCATGACGAGGGTGGGGTGTTGGGCATGACGGGGGTGGGTGCAGTGCCGACTCCCCTCTCCTGCTGGCGGAGAGGGGCAGGGGGTGAGGTGAAAACGGCTCCCCTCTCTGCCTGCGGAGAGGGGCAGGGGGTGAGGTGAAAACAGAGATGCTTCGCTGCGCTCAGCATGACGGGGGTGGGAACGCCAGCATGACGAGGGTGGGGATCAGTACGGACTTTCCTCTCTGGTAGAACGAGGGGCAGAGGGATGAGGTCAAAACACATCACGATTCAGGGCGATTTCGGGTATAATCCTGTATCTGTGAAATTTTTCACGGAGGCTTGCCTATGAATATAGAGTTGATTTTGGGGCGCGAGCTGATGCCCCTCTATGAAAAAGTTCTGAACGGCGAGCGTCTCTCGTTTGAAGACGGTCTCCTGCTCTATACGACACCCAATCTCACGGGCGTCGGCTATCTTGCGAACCTGGTGCGTGAACGCCTCAACGGCAACTACGCCTACTACATCCGCAATCAACACATCAACTATACCAACATCTGCAATAAGGGCTGTAAGTTCTGCTCGTTCTATGCCCAAAAAGGCGGTCCCAAACCCTACACCCTGACGATGGACGAAGTGCGTGAGCGACTCCTTGCGTATCAGCAGGTGCCCATCACGGAGGTGCATATCGTCGGTGGGGTCAACCCGCGCTTGCCCTACGCGTACTATCTGGACTTGGTGCGCACGGTCAAAGAGGTACGACCAGATGTGCATATCAAGGCGTTCACGGCAGTAGAGTGGGAAGAGATTGCCCGTGTCGCCCGCAAACCGCTGGAGGAAGTGCTAATCGAGATGAAAGAGGCGGGCTTAGGAAGCGTGCCCGGTGGCGGGATTGAAGTGCTCAGCGACCGCATCCACGCCGAGCAGTTCCCTAAGAAAATCGACGGCAAACGCTGGAAAGAGATTGCCCGCACCATCGCCCAAGCGGGACTGCACCAGTACGCCACTCTGCTCTATGGTATCGGCGAGAC
Source organism: Fimbriimonadales bacterium (assembly GCA_046718995.1). Lineage (GTDB taxonomy): Bacteria > Armatimonadota > Fimbriimonadia > Fimbriimonadales > GBS-DC > CAKZQI01. Next base: position 1,810 of record JBDNDR010000002.1, on the reverse strand, counting down.
CATAGAGGAGCGTGTCGACCACTTTGTCCAACTGCGGGAGCTCCAAGACGAGACGGGGCACTTCCTGGCGATGACCCCGCTCTCGTTCCACCCAGAGGGCACCCAGTTGGCGCATCTGCCCCATCCGTCGGGCGACGATGACCTGCGCAACATTGCGGTCGCTCGCCTCATGCTCGATAACTTCCCGCACATCAAGTCGTTCTGGATTATGAACACGCCCGCGATTACACAGGTTGCGCTCTGGTACGGCGCGGACGATGTGGACGGTACGGTTCACGAGTACGAGATTGTGTATCAAGACGATGCGCCGGGTGTGCGCCAGCAGGTGCTCACCCGACGAGAACTCATCCGCCTGATACGGGAAGCGGGACGCGAGCCAGTGGAGCGCGACAGCCTCTACCAGATTGTTCACCGACCCGACGACGAACCCGAACCGCAGCGCAAAATGTTGCGGGTCATCGCCTAACGGCTATCGCTCTAATCGCGCACGCACCTGCGCCAAGTCGGTCTCCGTGTCGACCGCAATAGAGGCGTGCTCAAAGTAGACCATTCGGATGCGATAGCCGTTCTCCAGCACCCGCAACTGCTCTAAGTTCTCGGTACGCTCCAGCGGGGTCGGTTCCCACTGGGCGAACTGGAGCAGAAGCGCACGACGAAACACATACAGCCCAATATGTCGCCAGACGGGCAGGTCTGTACTCTCGCGCGGGTAGGGGATACGCGAGCGCGAGAAGTAGAGCGCATCGCCCTTGCAATCCATCACTACCTTGACCACACTGGGGTTTTCGTAGTCCTCGGGTTTGGCAGGGCAATAGAGACTGCTCATCATCACCGTCGGGTCGTTCCGTAGGGGTTCTACGGCGCGGTCAATCGCTTCGGGTTGGAGCAACGGCTCGTCGCCCTGAATGTTGACATAAATCTCGCCCTCGGTGAGGCGTGCGACTTCGGCGAGGCGGTCGGTGCCTGAGCGGTGCGCGTGGCTGGTGAGTAGAGCTTCAGCACCGAACCCTTGAGCGGCTTGCACGATTTCGGGGTCGGGCGTGGCGATATAGAGGGCATCTAAGGAGCGCGCCTGCTTGGCACGCTCCCAGACCCACTGCACCATCGGTTTGCCCGCAATCGGCAGGAGCGGCTTGCCCGGCAGGCGCGTGGCAGCCATCCGAGCGGGGATAACTCCTACCACCCGAGTCATCGGCTCAGCCTCCAGGTAATCAGCCCCGACAGCACCTTCGGGTAGAAGTAGGTGGACTTATGGGGCATCTTGCCGCCCGCGCTGGCGATGGTCTGCAGAGCGCTGAGCGGGGGCGGATTGAGTAAGAAACACGCCTGCGCCTGCCCCGATTGAACCGCCTGCAGGGCTTCTTCGGTTGAACGGGTATAGCGCGCTTCCACCTCGCCATAGCCCATCTGAGGCATCAGGCGGTGGTGGAGCCACCACGAATCGAGTCGGGTCAACGCCTCTGGCTGGTCGGCGACAGTTGGGAACGCGTTCGGCTGGATGAGCCATGCGCCCTGAGCCGTCACGAACCCGATGGCGGTACCGTTCGCAGAATGCATCCGCTCAGCGAGTTGCTCCAACGCCACTGGCTCGGCACTGAAATCCGTTGCAACACGCGCCTGCCAATCGCTGGGCGGTTCGGTCGCAAGCAGGCGGTGGGTCGGCAGAATGACCAAGCCTGGGTCGTCCATCGGCACCAGCAGGATAGGCAGGAAGCGTTCGGGCGAACCCTCCGAGCCGTACCGCAACCCGAACCGGAGCGCGGTCTCGTAGCGGTGGTGCCCATCGGCAATCCAGACACGGGCAGGCAGG
>JBDNDR010000199.1:0-4413 GCA_046718995.1 Fimbriimonadales bacterium | reverse complement strand
ACACGCTTGACCACTTCAGGCAGTTCGTCGCTCATTCCATCTGCCTCCGTATCGATTCCCATCGGTCTAAGAGGTGGTGACGCTTCAAGATGTCCTCCAGTACCGATATATCGATTGTTGCCTGTTCTAAGAGAAGCCGTACACGCTCACGGTCTTTGTAGCGTCCTGTCTGCAACGCGATTGCAATCAGGTATTCAGGGGTTATCACGCGAATGGTGTCCCCGTTGAAGGGCATCTCTTTAGCATGGGCGACCGCCTCCTCTACCAGCGGATTATACGCCACGAGTATCTGTACGGGAACTTCACCGATTAGGATAACCTCACCCTGAGTAGAGTATCCCATCGCTGTAAGTCGTTGATAGAGGGGCGACATCGTCATAAGCTGTGAGTCGGTTCTCACAAGCACAAAAATATCCAGGTCATAGGTAAGCACGGGTTCGGTGTAGAAAGCGAGGGCGGAGGCTCCCCCTAAGGCGTAGTTTTCTATTAGGGAGTCTGCAATTAGTTGACGCATCGCTTCCGCCACTCGGTTCATCAGTGGATAATGTACCCCATCGTGGATAGACCGGTGGCGCGTGGATGGTGATGGGTAGAATTGCCTTGTATGACAACGGTTCGTTTATCCGACCCTCTATCTAAATTAACGGAGCGTTCGCCGGCACGCACGGTTTGGGCACTCGCTCTGCCTACGATGATTGCCTCGCTGGTACAGACCGCCAACAGTTTTCTGGACCGTATCTTTGTGGGGCGGTTGGGTGCCGAATCGCTCGCTGCGGTGGGCGTGGGAAGCCAGTTGGTCTTTCTGTGTATGGCACTCTCTATGGCTATCTCGACCGGCACGACCGCGATTGTGGCGCGGATGTACGGGGCGAACGACCAACAGAGCCTGCGCGAGTCGGCGCGTCAATCGTTGGGCTTAGCGATGGTGCTGGGGCTGGTCTTTACTGGATTGGGCTATCTTTTGTTGCCCCTGATTTTGCGTTGGTACGGCTTGGAGGCTGGGGCGGAGCGTGAAGCCTATCGGTTCCTGTCGCCTGCGCTGATGGGTCTGACGGGCACTTTCCTGATGATGGGGCTAAGTGGCACCTTTCGCGGGATGGGCGATACCCGATCGCCAATGTTTGCCAGTATCGTGGCGACTGTGGTGCATATTGTGGGGGACTGGGTGCTGATTTTCGGGCGTTTGGGGTTTCCCGCGCTGGGGGTGCAAGGTGCAGGGATTGCGCTGGCGCTGTCGATGTGGGCGGGCACGCTGATGCTCTGGGGTCAACAGTGGTTTGGGCGTCACCGCGACTTAGCCATCCCGGCGATGCCACTTTGGAGTTGGTGGTGGCGCATTTTGCGGATTGGACTGCCCGCGTCGGCGCGCTCATTTATCTACACGACCAGTTCGGTGATGTTCACGCGTATCTTGGCAGGCACCGCAGCGGGCACGGCGGCTGTTGCGGCGTTGCCGATTGGGCTGACGGCAGAGTCGATCGCCTTTATGCCGGGTTTCGCCTTTGCGATTGCGGCGTCGGCGCTGGTCGGTCAGGCATTAGGCGCGCGCAACGAACGCCTTGCGGAGCGGTTCGGCTGGACTGCGGCGTGGCAGTCGTGTGGCGTGATGACGGCGATGGCAGTAGTGTTCTACCTCTTCGCGGAACAGTTCGCACGCCTCTTCAGCCAAGATCCCCAAGTGATTGCACTGGCGGCTGCCTACTTGCGCATCAACGCGATAACCGAGCCTCTGCTAGCGTTTGGCATGGTGCTGGCGGGGGCACTGCAGGGTGCGGGCGACTCGCTCAAAGCGATGGTGGCGACCTTCCTGACCCAGTGGGTGGTGCGTGTGCCCCTGGCTTATCTTCTGGTCTACACAGTGGGCTGGGACGCCGTGGGCGCGTGGTGGGCGATGGCGATTAGCTCGGGGTTCAGCGGGCTACTCATGATGGCACTGTTCAAGCAGGGCGGTTGGAAGAAAGTGAAAGTGTAGCCGAACGCTTGAATTCGGCATGAACCAAGAGGTATAATCTTGTGTTGTGGCGACCGTAGCTCAGTCGGTTAGAGCGCCTGACTGTGGCTCAGGAGGTCGTGGGTTCGAGTCCCATCGGTCGCCCCACGGGGGCCGTTAGCTCAGTTGGTAGAGCAGCTGACTCTTAATCAGCGGGTCGCAGGTTCGAGTCCTGCACGGCCCACCAAGCCGCTGTGTTGTTGACCCCCTTTGGCGTTCCCACGATTGGGTACAATAGTGGAGTCTGGAGGTATTGTCTGATGAAGCGAACTTATCAACCGAATAATCGCCACCGACATAAGGTTCATGGGTTTCGTCGCCGTATGCGCTCGAAGGACGGTCGGAATGTGTTGAAGCGCCGTCGTCAGAAGGGGCGCTGGCGCTTGACCGTTGCCTGATGCTTCCGCGTTCGGCACGTCTGCGCAAACGGCACGAGTTTGAGCGGGTCTATCAGCAAGGGAAACGAATCACGATGAAAGCGTTCAGTCTCTATGCGTATCCTCGGCACGATGATGCTCCCACGCGGTTCGGTTTTGTGGTGGGGCGTCGGTTCGGGACGCATGGGATGCGCAATCGGCTCAAGCGGCGACTGCGTGCGGTGGTACGCCCGCTCCTTAGCGCGCTGCCGTCCGGCTACGATTGCGTGATGGTGGCGCGCCAAGCCCTGCCTGAAACGCCCTTCGCTGACCTCCACCAACAGGTTGCGCAAGCGTTTCAGGAGGCATTCGGCAAGGAGGTGCGCTGTTGATAGCGCGACCGTCCCCGCTGGCACGCATGCTGATAGGAGCGATACGGCTCTACCAGCGGTTCTCGCGCCTCACGCCCCCGACCTGCCGGTTCTATCCGACCTGCTCTCAATACACTCTGGAAGCCGTCCAGCGCTACGGCGCGTTGAAGGGCTTGTGGCTCGGCTTGAGGCGCATCCTGAAGTGTCATCCGTTTCATCCGGGGGGCTACGACCCTCTGCCCGACTACCCTAAGCACAATCGGTAAGGAGTCGCTATGGCACAGCAACCTGAAATCGATCAGAAGAAATTATTTACGCAGACCCTGATTATCTCTATGGTCATCTGGCTGGTGTTCATCATGGGGTGGAGCTACTTCTCGCGTCCGCCCGTGAGCGACAAACCTGCCGAAGAGGTCGTGCAGGAAATAGAGAAACTGCGTGTAGAAAAAGATTATGCCGAAGCGCTGCGTCGTGCCCAAGAGCTCACCACCCGTTTTGGCGGCACGGAGAACGGGGCGCTGGGGCTTCTGCTGGAAGCGAAGATTTTCTATGAAGACAAACAGGACGCGCGGGAAGCCTATAACCGCCTTCGTAAGCTGGAAGAGTTCTATCCGCACACCAAAATCTATCAAGAGCAGGGCAAACCGCTCATCGAGCAGGTCTGTGCCGAAATCGACGAGCAGAACCGCACCCTGACCACCTATCGTTTCATCGATACGCTGGTCGGGTTGTTGGGGCGGAACAACGCCAGTTATATATTGGCTATCTTCCTGATTGCGCTGGGCGTGCGTCTGATTCTGTTCCCGCTCACCAACAAGCAGTTTGCCAGCATGCGCAAGATGCTACAGGTGGCGCCGAAACTGCAGGAACTCCAACAGAAATATACGGGACAGGAGCTGATGCAGCGTCAGATGGCACTCTACAAAAAGTACGGCATCAACCCGATGTCGGGCTGTCTGTTCGCGCTGATTCCGATACCGTTCCTGATTTTGATGTACAATATGTTCTTGGTGTATCAGGTGCAGTTCCGCAATGCGGAGTTTCTTTGGATGAACAGCACGGTCGGGGCGCGCTTTCCCGGCTTTCTGGCAGGCAACTTAGCCCAGTTTGATGTTATTCTGACGGCGCTCTATGCGCTCAGTATGTATCTCACCAGCCGGCTGACCATCACCGACCCTTCGCAGGCGCAGATGCAGAAGACGATGGCGCTGTTCACTACGGCGATGTTGGCAATCTTTTCGTGGCAGTTCCGGTTCCCCGCAGCGTTCATCCTCTACTGGATGCTCACGAATGTGTTCTATACCGCTCACTATAAATGGTATATGAGCAAGCCTGCCCCCGAGCTGGTTCCTGTTGATGATACGGTCGAGGTGGAGACCAACGGTAAAGCCCAGCCCAAGCGGGTCTACCAACCCCCGAAAAAGCGTTCGAAGAAAAAATAGAGAAGGAGGGAGCACTCAATGACATCGGTTGAAGCCACTGGAAATACACTGGAAGAGGCGAAGTACAATGCTATGCAGATGCTGGGCGCCGAATCGATGGCGCAGGTGGCGTTTGAAGTCCTGGATGAGAACAGCCCTGTGCGCGTGCGAGCAACCTTAATGGACGAGGCGAGCCAGCCCTATGTGATGACGCCCGAAACGGCGCGTAAAGTCGCCGAATATGTAGACCACCTCGTGAAGAAGTTGCGCATCCA
>JBDNDR010000198.1:0-4414 GCA_046718995.1 Fimbriimonadales bacterium | reverse complement strand
GAATGGAGGCGCGTGTGTTCCAGCATGCCGAAGGAGTCATCACCATTAGCCCGGCGGATTATGAGTACTATGTGCGCAGGTTCCCTGAGCTCAAGGAGAAAATCCATTTTGTCCCGCTCGGCATAGAACTGGACGAATATCAGCCCCAAACCCGCAACGAGGACGGCATCGTGCGAGTCTTATTTGTCGGGCGCCTCGATGCCTCCAAAGGCTTAGACCTTTTAGTGGCGGGCTTTGCTAAGTTCCATGCCCGCCACCCGAACTCCCAGCTGATTCTGGTGGGAGGCTCCCAAGATTTCAGTCCTGTGGAGGCGGAGGTCAAGCAGTGGATTGCTGAGCATCGTCTGGGTGAGGCAGTCGTGATGACCGGCTTACTGCCTCGCCAGGCTATCTTGCCTTACTATCACCAGGCGGATGTGTTCGTGTTAACCTCTCACTGGGAAGGGCTGCCGACCGCACTGTTGGAAGCGCTGGCGTGCGGGGTCCCTGCTGTCGTGACGAATGTCGGTGGAATGCCCAGTGTCGTCCAAGATGATTACAATGGCTATGTTCTAAAAGAGCGCGACCCCGACCAGCTGGCACACTTGATAGAACGCGCCCTCCAGAACCGCCTACAACTAAGCCAGAATGCTCGCCAAACTGCCGAACGCTACTCGATCCAAGCCCACGCCCAGACGGTTTGGCAGTGGATGAAGATGACGAGCTATTCTGAGGCGAGAGCGCAGGAACTCGTATGCTGAAATCTAACCGACCCGAAACGGAACGACCTGTTATGCCAGGAGACCGAAAAGTTCTGCTGGTGCTGGAGAATCTGCCTGTGCCCCACGACCGGCGGATGTGGCAGTTAGCGACCTCACTCCAGCGTGCAGGCTACCATGTCTCGGTCATATCGCCTCGCCCGCCCGAAGACCCCGAATATTGCGTTTTGGAGGGCGTTCATCTCTACCGGTACCCGATGTTGCCACCCACGCACAGCGTGGGGAGCTTCCTCAAGGAGGCGTTCTATTGCTTGTGGAAAACCTTCCGCCTCAGCCAGCGCGTTGCGAAGGAACAGGGCTTCGATGTGGTGCATGTGGGCAACCCGCTGGACATCTTCTGGTCGCTCGGACTCTACTACAAACTGCGTGGCAAAAAGTTCGTCTACGAGCATCGCGACCTCTGCCCCGAACTTTATGAAGTGCGATTCGGCAAGAAGGGACTCTTCTATCATCTCCAGGTGCTGTTTGAACGCTGGTCATACCAGATTGCCGATATGATTATCGAGATGAATGAGTCGTACCGCAAGAACGCTCTGGAGCGTGGGCGTGCGCCAGCCGAGCGGATTGTGATTGTACGCAGTGGTCCCCGCGCCTCGGAGTTCCTACCGGTCGAGCCTGACCCCCAAATCAAAAAGGGCAAGAAGCACCTCGTCTGCTATCTGGGCGTGATGGGACCGCAGGACGGCACTGACATCTTCGTCCGCGCCGCGCACCACATCCTGCGTAATCGGGGCTACACCGATGTCCACTTCCTTGCGGTCGGTTCGGGGGACTGTCTGGAAGAGGTCAAACAGTTAGCCCACGACCTGAACATAGAAGAACATATCACCTTCACGGGCTTTGTGAGAGACCGCGACCTGCTCCTGCGCTATCTGTGCTCGGCGGATGTCGGGGTTGCCAGCGACCCTGACAATACTTACACGGCGCGCTCGACGATGAACAAAATCATCGAGTTCATGGCGCTGGGCATCCCCATCGTGGCGACACGCAGTATAGAGAACAAGTGGTCGGCTCAAGAAGCCCTGGTCTCGCCCCCTTCGGACAGTCCTGAGGCGTTTGGCGACACGATTTTGGAGCTCCTGCACGATGAGGAACGGCGAAAGCGCATGAGCGAGTTCGGGCGTCGCCGTTTCTTAGAATGCCTGAGTTGGGAACACAGCGAAGTCGTGCTACTCGCTGCCTATGACCGCCTGTTTCAAGGTCTTGCGCCCACCCATGAGCCGAAGTAGGCTATAATACGGCGTATGTGGACGCGGGCTCTTTTTCTGATAATCAGCGTGTTGGTCTGCACGCTCAGCATTTGGGCGCAACGCGTGGATTACACTGGGTATCAAGTCCTTCGCCTAAAGTTCAGCCATCCCAAACAGCTGGAACAGGTACAGGCGCTCGTCCATGATATCTGGACCTGCCATCTGCATGGGAACACGGTAGATGTGTGCGCCTCGCCTGAGGAGCGTCGGGCGTTAGCCAAGGCGGGCTACCAGTGGACGGTGTTGATTGAGGATGTGGAGGCGCTCATCCGCCAGCAGCAAACCGACTTCCTGCCTCAGGGTGGCGACCTATTTAGCCGCTACCTCACACTCAGTGAAGTTTATGAGGTGATGCGCCAGTTTGCCGACCAGAACCCTCGCCTTGTCCAGATGCTCACAATCGGTCAGTCGGTGGAGGGGCGCCCGATTTACGCCCTGCGTCTGACCAAAGACCCGCGTCGTGCCCGCGTCTATCCGAATCGTCCCCAAGTGGTGCTCAACAGTTGTCAGCATGCCCGCGAGTGGATTACTGTGTCTGTCGCACTGTATCTCGCTCACGCTTTGGTCGCGGGTTATACCAACGACACGCGCATCCAACAGCTCCTTGACCGACTGGAGGTCTATATTGTGCCGGTGGTCAACCCGGACGGCTATGAGTTTAGCTGGACAACGAATCGCCTCTGGCGCAAGAACCGACGCTACTTAGGCACCAACAGTTCAGGTCAGCCCCTCTACGGCGTCGATCTCAACCGCAACTGGGGTTATCAGTGGGGCGGGGTCGGCTCCAGTAATCAGCGCTCATCGGAGATTTATCGCGGTCCGGCGCCCTTCTCAGAACCTGAGACCTATTCTTTGAGCCGATGGATGATGAGCTTGCCGACCCTGCGCGCGCATATCGATATCCACAGCTATTCTCAACTTATCCTCTACCCTTGGGGCTTCACAGGTGAACTTCCCCCCTTCGACCCGGTGTTTGCGCGGGTCGGGTCTGCAATGCAGTCCGCAATCCAGAGTGTGTATGGACTGTTCTACACTGTGGGTCCCATCTACACGACTATCTATCCTGCGAGCGGCGGGATGACCGACTGGGTGTTTGGCGTGCGAGGTGCCTTATCGTTCACCTACGAGCTCCGTGATACGGGACAGTACGGCTTCCTACTGCCGCCTGACCAGATTCGTCCGAACGCCGAGGAGGTCTATCCAGCGGTGTTAGAGCTCCTGCAGTGGACTTACGAGCGCAATTGGCGATAGCGCACCCCACTGGCAGGTATAATTGTTATCGATGCGAGTGCGTATCAACGGCACGGAACGAGACCTGCCCGAGCCGACCACCCTGCTGGAGCTGCTGGCTGAACGCGGAATCGACCCCCGAACAGTGGTGGTGGAATATAACTATGAAATCATCCCTCGCGAACGCTACGGTGAAATCACCCTCCAAGAGGGCGACAACCTGGAAATCGTCCAAATGGTGGCAGGGGGCTGAGCGTGGAGCGTGTCATCGTCGTAGGGGCGGGGGTCATCGGGTCGGCAATTGCGCTGGAACTTCACCAGCGGGGCGTTGGCACCGTCCTTTTAGAAAGCGACTCCGCTGGCGGACAGACCTCTATTGCCTCTGCGGGGATGGTAAACCCTTTTAGTCTCACTCCTCACGACTCGGAGGCGATTCCCTTCTATCTTGCCAGTCGGGACCGCTATCCGCAGTGGGTTGAGACAGTTCAGCAAATTACAGGGATTGATGTGGGTTGGCGCATGACGGGTAGCCTGCGGGTGGCGTTAACCGACTCGGAATGCGAGCACCTCCAAAGTATGGTGGGATGGGTTTCCAGATACGAACCGCAGGCACGCCTTCTGAACAGCGCAGAGGTTCGCGAGCTGGAACCTGCGCTCTCTGCATCCTGTGATAGGGCGCTCTATGTGCCGAGTGAAGGGCGTGTGCAAACAGAGCGACTGATGCATGCACTCCACAGCGCGCTCCGCTACGAGGGAGTGGATTGCTACTGGGGTCAGCCCGTGTTGGGCTTCGTGCAAGAACAGGGACAGGTGCGTGGGGTGGTCACGGCTACGGGGACGCTGTATGCCGACGCTGTGGTGGTTGCTTCGGGTGCATGGTCGGGTGGGCTACTGCAGTCACTGGGTTTGGCGATTCCTGTTCAGCCCGTACGGGGTCAGACGGTTCTCTTGACCGAATTGCCGCTCCCTATGCGCCATATTGTGGTCTCGCCGATAGGCTATCTGGTTCCCCACGCTGACGGCACCCTCTTGTTGGGCGCCACACGCGAGCAAGCTGGGTTTGACTTCCGTGCGACCGCCGAGGGCTTTGCCCACCTACTCCATACGCTCTCACGCCTCAGCCCACGCCTGATGCATGCGACCTTAGCGGGACATACGGTGGGTCTACGACCCGGT
>JBDNDR010000197.1:0-4414 GCA_046718995.1 Fimbriimonadales bacterium | reverse complement strand
CGTGACCTGTTCCGACTCGCCGAGGATGAGAATCTCTTCGCCTTTGTCGGACGGCATAGAGGTCTTGCGGATTTGGAGACCCCGCTTTGCAAACTCCGCCTCATAGAACTCGGCAATCTTCGCGGGAGGTACGGAACCAGCCAGCTCCACTTGATTGCCCGAAAAATCGCCAGTGGAGGTCGCTAAGGTGCCCTTGACCGCTAAGCCTTCCATCACAGGGAGCGGAAAGCCTTCAGGCAGGCTCTGGGCTTTCGTGTCAGCTGGGGCTGTTGGTGTCGGGGCGGTTTGAGCAGGCGGTGTGGGTTGCTGGGGAGGTTGGGGTGCAGTCGCCTGAGGTGGAGGCGTCGTTCCGACCTCTGTGCCCGATTCTTGTTTGGGAGCGCACGCCGAACATCCTATCGCTAAACAGATGAGCCATACGAACTTTCGCATATCAGCCTCATTCACGCATTAGGTTGACTTGGTCAATATCGATATTCTCACGCAGGCGGAACATCACTGTGATAATGCCTAACCCGACTGCCACTTCCGCCGCTGCAACACCAATCACGAACAGCACGAACACATGCCCTGCTACCTGAGCTTGGAGCGTGGGCTGATGCTTCGCAAAGGCGAGGAAGGTCAAGTTCACGGCGTTCAACATCAGCTCGATACACATAAAAATCACGATGGGGTTGCGCTTGATGACGACGCCCACCGCGCCCACTGCGAACATAAACGCCGAGAGCGTCAGGTAAGCATTCAGCGGCACCGCTTCCATTAGGCAGACCTCCTTCGAGCGAGCAGGATAGAACCGATGACCCCCACCGTGAGCAACACGCCCACCACCACCACAGCGAACGACCATTCCGTGAACAACGCATAGCCGATAAGCCGAGCCGTACCCACCTGGGGGCTGGCTTGGGCGGGCGGTGTGCCTGCCACGACCAACGCCTGACTCACCAGCAACGCGAATATCCCCAACGCGATGAGCCACGCCAGCGGGCGCCGGTAGCCCTGCTCGGAGATAGTCGCAGATTCAGGCGACCCCAAGTTCAGTAGCATAATCACGAACAGGAACAGCACCATAATCGCCCCAGCATAGACGATAATCTGCAAAACGCCCAAAAACTGCGCTGAGAGCAGGAAGTAGATGAGCGCAAGGCTGAGGAAGTTCACGACCAACAGCAGGGCACTGCGCACGGGATTGCGGTTCACAACGACGCCCACCGCCGTGCTGACCGAGATGAGTGCCAACAGGAAAAACAGCAGTCGTTCAGCCAAGATGAACCTCCTTTGGACGATAGGGCTGCGCTTGGGATACTAACTCCACAGTGCGTTTCGGTGGGCGACGCGCCCCGAAGAAACCGAGGTAGAGTACCGCCGCCACACCATAGCCCACGAGCGCAGGCACCCAACCGAAGGCGATATAAACAACCAGCAGCGCCAAGTTCACCAGCCCCACCGGGATGAGGAACCGCCAACCCAAGTTCATCAGCTGGTCATAGCGTAGGCGCAGGAGCGTGGCGCGTATCCAGATGAAACTGAACACCAGCCCGAACACTTTCAATAGGAACCAGAACGGGGGCATCAGCGCGCCAGTGATAGCCGCCAACACCGTGAACACCCCACCCTGCGTTTCAGCCAGCGTCTGGAGGGGCGAAAAGTTAATCGGTGCCAGATAGCCTCCCAAGAAGCAGGTGGTCATGACCGCACAGATTCCGATGATAGCGATATATTCGCCCATGAAGAAAGCGGCGAACTTCATACTGCTGTACTCGGTCTGGTAGCCCGCCACGAGCTCACTTTCGGCTTCGGGCAGGTCAAAGGGAGCGCGGTTCGTCTCCGCCAACATACAAATGAAAAACAGCGCACCTCCTACCAATCCCCACGGCGTGAAGAGGAGCCAGTTCGGAACGAACGGTACGATGCCCCACAACGGCTCAGCCTGCATCTCGACGATGGTGGTCATTCGCAGGCTCCCCGACGCCAAAATCGCTGTTGCCAACGCCAGCCCCATCCCCAGCTCATAACTAATCACCTGAGCTGAGGCACGCAGTCCGCCCAGCAGGGAATATTTATTATTCGACGACCAGCCTGCCAACAGCACGCCATAAGCCGCCAGCGACGACATCGCCAAAAAGTAGAGCAGACCGATGTCCACATCGGCGACCGGCGTGAGCAAGCGGTTCGGTCCCCAGGGAATCGTGGCGGCGGCGACCAACGCAGGGAACAGCGAGAGCGCGGGAGCCAGTGCCCAAATCAAACGGTCTGCGTTAGCGGGCACAATCTCTTCCTTGAAAAAGAGCTTCGCTGCATCTGCCATCGGCTGGAGCAGTCCGAACGGACCCAAACGGTTAGGACCGACTCGGCACTGGAACCACGCCAACGCACGCCGTTCCAACCAGATAACGAGGGGGAGCGTGCCCAGCAGGAAGCCCAGCATAATCGCTATCCTTAATAATGCCCAACCCAGATCGGCGAATGTCATAGACGCCCCAGATTATACCTGCTGGGGCGTCGGAGTTCGTCCAAGCGAGGCGTTCTCGCTTACTCAGCGAACACGCGCCATCCGCTCTCGGTCGGCTTGAGCTGGTAGCCCGTGCCTTTGAGGAGTTGGTTCAGCGCCTCTTCCATCGTAGCGTCTTCCACATTCAGCACAACGGTCGGGTTCTGAGCGCGCTCGGAAGGAACCCACTCGATTGGCGTTTGGTAGGTGCTCGCCAGTCGCGCCAACGCTTCGCTGAGCGGTGCGTTCAGGCGTGGGGAGGCGATACGCGCCGGTGGATAGCCCGCCGGCACGAACAACGCACGGTACTGGTCATCCACATTCCACCAGAGAGTTGCCACGCCCTCCGTGCTGAGTTGGAGCACCATCTTGAGCGGGATTTCCACTGCTTTCTGGGGGAGCAGTTTACCCTGCCAGACGATGGTGCCCTCGCGTGGAGGCGTCTGTGGGTTGGGTGCGAACACCAGCGAGGCGGTCGCTTCACGATTGATGGTGGCTTCCAGCACGGGGATACGCTCGCCCTGAGCGACCTCGCGCCACTCTAAACGAACACCAGCAGGCACCGGTTTGGGGGTTTCATCAACAACAGTGGGTTGAGCGGTCGGCAGATTGCCCAAGCCGCCCTGAACTCCACTCACGAACTGGCTGGAGAATAGCCCGATGGCGATGACGAGTACCGCCGCAGCGCTGAGGCTTGGCACCAGCCATCGCCACAAGAGCCGTCGTTGTTGCGCTTCGCGGGCGCGTGTGTTCGCACGCACATGCGTCATGATACGCGCGTGCAGGTCAGCAGGGGGCGCAACCTCAGGAAGGTGTTCCAAACTCTGCCAAATCTGCTTCACAAACTGCCACTCACGCCGACAGTCCGCACACCGCTGGAGATGTGCTTCTACCTGCTCGGCGATGCCCCGATTCAAGACCCCTTCTATATAGTCATGGAGTAGGCTTTTGACTTTTTCACAGTGCATCGTGTGCCTCCACTTCTGTTCCGTATGATTGACTCGATGTGCCCTCAAAAAGTTCCCGATGGGGTTCTAAGAGCTCTTTGAGCGCGTTGCGGGCGCGGTTGAGACGCGACTTGATAGTGCCCAACGGTAGACCCGTGATTTGAGCAATCTCCTCATAGGGACGGTCTTCTACATGGAACAAAATCACAATCGCACGCTGATACTCGGGTAGTTGGCTGATGGCTTCCATCAGCACGCGGTGGCGCTCCTGCTCCAGGACATACTCACTGGGGTCATCGCGCTCGGAGGGGATGGGACGCTCCATCGGTTCGTCATCCTCTTCGCTGGGGACTTCAAGAGGCAAGTGCTGATGACGTGCCTCGCGCTTGCGAAAATCGAAGTAGACATTACTCACAATCCGATAAAGCCAAGTGGAGAGTTGCGCCTCACCTCGGAACCGCTTGAGTGCGTTGTACATGCGTAAAAACGCCTCAGCGACCACATCGGCAGCGTCGTCAGGGTTGTTCGCCAAACGATAGGCATACTGATAGACCTTCGCCTCATAGCGTCGTACAAGCGTATCAAACGCCGAGTCGTCGCCTTCGCGGAACCGCTCGATGAGAATCTCATCACTTACTTCATATCCGCCCCACATGATTGCCCTGTTTCGCCTCGCGGATTGCCTGCTTCTCTTCTTCGGATAGCCCAATGGGTGAGGAGTGAGACTGCAGGGGCTTGGCGTAGACCCGCATCTCCTGCCGACTATGGATCCCGCTCAGCACGACCCCGTCGCCATGTTCATCCATCACTGCCAACGCGAAGCTCTGGTGCCCTCCAATGTCGGGGAACGCATCATAGCGCACCATCCCGACGCGCTGGAGGCAGTGGTCTGTTTGACTCTGTAAGCGTTCCAGATGGTTCCCGTGTGCCTTGAGCGTTTCCTCCAGCAGAGCCACGCGGCGCAGGGTCTCATAGAGGG
>JBDNDR010000196.1:0-4450 GCA_046718995.1 Fimbriimonadales bacterium | reverse complement strand
AAGGTTGAAGCCGAAAATGCGGAAGTCCTGAAGAAACGCTTGGAGCAGGAAGGGCTTCAGGTGCTGGAAATCAGCCAAGATAAGAAGGCACCCCGTGTGCCCGCAGGGGGCTACGGGCGCGTGAAGCTGAGCGACCTCGCCATCTTCTCACGCCAGTTCTCCACGATGCTGGACGCCGGTGTGTCGCTCATTCGGTGCCTGGATGTGCTCCAGCAGCAGACGAACAACGCCCGCCTACGCAAAATCTTGAACGACCTCTCTGCCCGCGTTGAATCGGGCGAGAGCCTCTCCCGTTCAATGGCGCGCCACCCGAAGGCGTTCAGCCCGCTGATTATCGGTCTCATCCGTGCCGGCGAGGTCGGTGGTGTCTTGGAAGAATCGCTCCAGCGTATCGCCCACTTCTTGGAGAAAGATGTGGAGCTCCGCCGCAAAATCCGCTCCGCCCTGACCTACCCTGTCATCGTGTTGCTGGCTGCGGTCGGTATCGTGATTTTCCTGGTGTCGTGGCTGGTGCCCCAGTTCGCTGACCTGTTTCGGGAGTTGGGGATCAAGGAGATGCCCGCCCCGACCCAGTTCCTGATCGACCTGAGCGCGCTGTTCACTCAGCGATGGTATGTGGTGGTCATCGCCGTCATTGCCATCCTGATTGCCTACAAGCTGTTCGTGAGCACACGGGTGGGCAGGCGCGTCGCTGACCGCGTGAAACTGCGCGTGCCGGTGTTCGGACCGCTCCACCACAAGATTGTGATGGCGCGCTTCAGCCGAACGATGGGCACCCTGCTGGCATCGGGCGTCCCTATCCTCCAAGCGATGGAGACTGTGGCGGGCGTTGTGGGCAACTCGGTCGTATCGGACGCCATCATGGAGTCGCGCTCCCGCATCCGTGAGGGAGAGAAGATTGCCGACCCGCTCCAGCGCAGCCGGATGTTCCCGCCGATGGTCGTTCATATGGTGAGCGTCGGTGAGGAGTCGGGGTCGCTTGACCACATGCTCAATAAGATTGCCGAGTTCTACGAAAACGAGGTCGAGGCAACAATCGCCAGTCTGACCGCCGCCATCGAGCCGGTCATGATTGTGCTACTGGGCTTCATCGTCGGCTTCATCGTCATCTCGATGTTCTTGCCGATGATTGAGGTGATTTCTAACCTGAGCCAGACCCAGAGCTAATCGGGATGTTTCCCGCTTGGAGCCTGGTGTTCGGAATTGCCTTCGGGGCAGCGGTCGGGAGCTTTTTGAATGTGCTCATCTACCGCCTGCCCCGAAGGCTTTCTATTGTCTTTCCCCCCTCGCACTGCCCCGGCTGTCAACATCGTCTGGGCATTCCCGACCTCGTACCCATCTTGAGCTATCTGATTCAGCGGGGACGCTGTCGGTACTGTGGCGTGCGGATCAGCCCGCGCTATATGTGGGTGGAAGTCGCTAACGCCAGCCTTTGGGGATGGCTCTGGTGGCAGTGGCTCATCGTTGGGGAGATGCCTTTGCGCTTCGTGTTCTTCGCTTTAGCCAGCTCGGTGCTGATTGCCATTTTCGTAATCGACCTCCTGCATTACATCATTCCCGACGAGCTGAATGTCGCTCTTTTGGTGCTGGGACTCCTGCACGCGCTGATGCTCAGCGGTCAGCCCACCGATTGGAGCTGGGCGAGCATCGGGCAGTTGAGCCTACGCAACGCCGTCCTCTCCGCATTTTGGGGCACACTCCTTTTCTGCGCGATTGCTCTGATAGGACGGATTGCCTTCAAGCGTGATGCGATGGGGCACGGCGACATCAAGCTGGCGCGTGCGATGGGGGCGCTCCTGTTGTTGCCGGGGATGCTGGTCGCCTTCGCGCTTTCCATCGTGACAGGGGCGATTCTGGGCGGACTTTGGACCTACCTACGCAGACGCGCCGAACCGCACACTACCGAAACCGCCGAGAGCGAGCCTGAACCGCTCCCACCGCCCGAACCCATCGGGGGCTTGCTTCTGATGAGTGGCATCTACCTCCTGTGGGTGGACGCCCTGATTACGCTCCTGCCGTTCAAACTACAGACCCGAATCTACGCAAGTATCGGTCAGCCTGAAGAAGAGAGCCTTGAGGACACCTTTGAGGAGTTGCCCGGCATGCTCCCGTACGGTCCGTTTCTGGTACTGGGCACACTGGCGGTGATGTTATTCGGTCAGCCCCTTGCGGAGGCGGTACGGGCTTACTTAGAGTGGGCGGGGTTCTGAGATGGAGCTCACACCGCGTCAACAGTCGCTCTACAATCGGGTGCTGGCATTCTACCGCGAGGCAGGCATCCAAGTGCCGTCCGTACGGTTCGCCTCACGCTTCATCGGGGCACCGCCCGATGCCATCAAGGCGATGCTGGAACTGGGCATCCAGCGGGGCGAGGTCGTCTATCTCGGTGAGGGGCTGTACTACCCGTTGGAGACCCTCCAGCAGGTCGCCGAACAGTTGCGTCAGTTGCCCGAGCCGATTCGCGTCGCCGATGTGCGCAACCTGACCCAAAGCTCACGCCGGTATGCCCATGCAATCCTGCAGTGGTATCGCTCGCAATCATAGGGTATCCTAAGAGGCGATGGAAACCTTCGTGGTGGCGCTGACGGTCTTCGTATTGGCAATCTTCGTGGGGTTTGAAGTCATCACCAAAGTCCCCCCAACCCTGCACACGCCGCTGATGTCCGGCTCCAACGCCATTTCGGGGATCACCATCATCGGAGCGATTCTCTCGGCAGGTACCCAGCACACCACCTTGACCGCTGTGCTGGGCACGCTGGCAGTCATCTTCGCCACTATCAATGTGGTGGGCGGTTTCGCAGTGACCGACCGTATGCTCCAGATGTTCAAACCTTCTAAACGCGAAAACAGGTAAAATTAGTGGGCAACGATGCGGGTGCAACTGCTCTACTATCCGGACTGCCCTTCCCACGAGAGGGCACTGGAGCTCCTCCACGAGGCGCTCCGCCAAGAGGGGGTTCCACTCACCGTCGAGGTCATCCGTATTGAGAGCCAAGCGCAAGCCGATACGCATCAGTTCGTCGGCTCGCCCACCATTCGTATCGGAGGGCACGAAGTCCAACCCCAACCCCACCTGCCCTACCGATTGACCTGTCGTACTTTCATCCACGAGGACGGGCGCCTCTCCCCCGTTCCCTCGCTCACAACCTTGCGAGAGGCAATCCGAAACGCACTCAACGGAGGTGAGACCTAATGGAAATCGGGCATTCGGCTTATGACTTTTCGCTTGTAGGTGTGGATGGCAAGACCTATTCACTCAAGGACTTTGCGGACAAACCTGTGCTGGTGCTGTTCTTCTGGTGCAATCACTGCCCCTATGTCAAAGCCTATGAAGACCGCGTGATTGCGCTGGCACGCGAGTTCGGCGACCGCGTCGCGTTCGTCGCTATCAACTCCAACGACCCGAACCAATACCCTGAAGACAGCTTCGAGAACATGCAACGAATCGCCAAAGAGAAAAACTATCCCTTCCCCTACCTGTACGACGAGACGCAGTCGGTGGCGCACAGCTACAAAGCGGCGCGAACCCCCGAGTTCTTCGTGTTCGATGAAGAGCGCGACCTCAAATATCATGGGCGCTTCGATGACAACTGGGAGCATCCCGACCAGGTTCAAAAAGAGTATGTGCGCGACGCCATCGTGGCACTGCTGAGCAACGACCTCCCTCACTATTCTACGACGCCACCGGTCGGCTGCACAATCAAGTGGAAGCACTGAGGCAGTTGGGCGGGAGCGATTCGGCTCCTGCCCTGCTAACCGCCTCTCGATTTGGTGTATAATCTTAGTGTGCTGAGCATCAGCGCAGGGGGTACCTCTTATGATTGGTCGCCGAGTTTTTGGGATTGAGACCGAGTTCGGATGTTTCGTCCGTGATGACCGCGTGGGCACATCGGAAACGGTGGTCGAAGCGGTGAAGAACCATGTGTTCCACAAAGCCCGCTTGGGTCTGATTGACCTCACCGCACGCGATGAAGCCTTTGAACCGGCACGCAGTGGTGGCTTCCTGGTGAATGGGGGACGACTGTATATCGACGCCGTTGGGAGCCACTTGGAGTATGCGACCCCCGAATGCGCCAGCATCTTCGATATCGCCATCCACGAGAAGGCAGGGCAACGCATCGTGGTGAACGCTCTCAAGAGTATGGGCTGGGACGAGCGCGTGAGCTTCCACAACAACAATGTAGACCACTTCGCAGGGCATACTTTCGGTTGCCACGAGAACTACCTTATCCGCACCGACGACCGCCTGCCATCCGACTGGCACAAACTCATCCTGCCGTTCCTCACCACCCGTCAAATCTTCGCAGGTGCAGGACGCGTGGGTGGACATCGGCTGGAACATGCCGGGTTCCGTCCCTCCCTCTCCGAAGTCGCCGACCACCCGATCGATTTCATCTGGGTCTCCAATGTCTATAATGTGGAGCCTGACCCGACCGTGCAGTACCAACTC
>JBDNDR010000195.1:0-4469 GCA_046718995.1 Fimbriimonadales bacterium | reverse complement strand
GCCTGAACCCGTGCGCAAGGGAGGGGTCGCCGTTTCGGAGGGGCTGGGCGTGGCACGCACCGCAGGCTCCTCGAAACGGATACGGTAGCCTTTCTCGGTTTTGTCCCACTTCAACCCCGTGCCTCGGCAGAGCGCATCCAACGCTTCCTCAACCGTCACAGCGGGCAGGTTAAGGTTCAAGCGCAGGTTCGGCACATTCGGTTCCAAAACGACCTCCACACCTGCCTGACGCCGAATCTCTTGGGCGATGGCGTTCAGGGTCAGTCCGTTCCCCACGAGGCGCACGCGCTTGGGCGCAGGTGGCGTGGGGCTGGCAGGCGCGGGTCGTGGCTCAGGTTCGGCAGGGCTGATATAGTACACCCCATCCCGCACCGAGAAGCGGGTCTGGGTCGCCTCGCAGAGCAGGTTCAAAGCACGCAGGAAGGGCACCTCGCGCAGGGTTAGATAGACCGGTTTGCCTGCAGGCAGGTTCAACACAAAATCACGGTCCACCTGCCGAAATAGGTTTGCGAACACCTCGCGCGCATCTTCCCCACGCGCTTCTAAGGTGACCTTCGGCTCGTCTTGACGCTTCATCGCTTACCTCCCGCAGGTAGCTGGTCGCGCTTGATGAGCTGACCCGACTCGTCGTAGACCTCAATCGTGCCCTCGGGCAGAGGAGGGCGCTGAGTCGGAGAGGCTTGGGGCGGGCGGGAGTTGGCTCTCCGCTGGCTGGGACGTGCTGGGCGTGCAGGCGCTTGGTTAGGTTTCGGGGTATTGTCCACCGCTTTTGGCGTCGCTTGCGGTGCGGGCGGATTGGGGCTTGGCGGTGATGCGATGCCGGTCTGTGCATGCACGGGCAGGGGGCTTGGCTCATTCTCGGTGGTCTGGGCAGGTTGAGGGTTCGAATCTGAAGGAGACGCTTCGGGGTCGTGCGGGGCGCCACCAATGCCCGGCATCAGGTCGGCTTGCTCGCTGAGGTTGACCGGCACTTTGATTTCGCTAATCGGGCGCGATGTGGGATTGGACGCGGCAGTGGGCGCAAGCGCCGCAGGGCGCTGGCTCAGCACGCGCTCGAACCACTTCGTCTGCCAGAGGTACCATCCGCTCCCGACGAGTATCAGTGCAATCAATGCCAGCCCGACTGCGAGGCGGAGCGCCGGGTTGCGAGGGCGTTCTAAGGCTTTGCGGAGTTCGGGACTGAGCTCCACCCCTTTCTTGAGGGCTTCTAACGCCTGTGCCGAGAGAGTATAGTCGTGCCGACACGGGATGCAGACGCGCAGGTGTGCCTCCAGTTGGGCATGGGTCGCGTTGTCCAGCGTGCGGTCTAAAAAGCGCCATTTCAGTTGGCGTGCCTTGCGACAGCTCATTCCCGCCCTCATACTCTCACCGCCCTTATTGTACCTACAGCTCTGCGCATTTATGCTACAATATAGACTCCGATGGCAATCCAGATTTACAAGGAAGGGGCTGTGGAGTTCCACCTGCCAGCGAGCGAGCATCTGTTTTATAATCCGCGCGCCCGACTGGGACGCGACTTGGGCGTGCTGGCGATGCGGGTCGAGGCAACCCGTTTGGAACGCCCCTTAGAGGTGCTGGAGCTGATGGCAGCGGCAGGACTGCGCACTCGGCGTTATCTCACCGAGGCGCCCATCGCCCACATGCTGGTCAACGATGCCAACGACGAAGCCTACCGCCTGCTCCAAAGTGAACTGCAACACGACCCTCGAGTGGAGGTACACCACGAGCTGGCACAGCGGTTGCTCTGCCGCCTCTATCTGGAAGACCGTCGGTTCGATTGGGTGGATTTAGACCCGTTCGGCACGCCAGCACCGTTCGTGCCCTATATAACGGGGGTCTTGCGTTGGGAGGGGCTGTTCTATGTGACGGCGACCGATGCGCCCGTGCTGTGCGGTGCCCAGCGTGGCGAGGCGCTCAAGTCCTACGATGCGGTCTCGGCGCTCGGACGCGAGTGCCACGAGTTCGGACTGCGGATTCTGGTCGGGTTCTTAATGCGCCGACTGGTTCAAGCAAACATGTACGCTGTGCCGCTCTTCAGCCTGTTTGATGGCTACTGCTGGCGGGTGTTGTTGCGGGTGTTCAAAGGCACGCGCGGCTTCCCCACCGAGAATCTGGGGTTCATCGCGCAGATGCCCGACGGCGAATACCGTGCGACGCTGGCGGGGGTACCTGCTCCGCTCAACACCGAACTCAAACCGTCTAACACCGTGCGATGGATTGGACCGCTCTGGCTGGGTGCGCTCCACGACCATACTTTCCTTAGCGAGATGTTCCGTGCGGCTAAGGAGGACTATTTCGCTCACGCCAAACGCGTCATTGCACGGATGCACCGCGAGCTGGACGACATCCCAATCGTGTATAACCTTGCTGGTTTAGCCGACCGATTAGAGAAGTCGGTGCCGTCCACGCGCCAAGCCGTCCAGTTTTTACGGGACAACGGCTATCGTGCCTCAGGCGTTCATCACACGGGCAACGCCGTGCGCACCGACGCGCCCCTCTCAGTCTTGCTCCAGCTATGGGAGGACTAAATGAAACTGTATCTGCGTGCGCCCCAGAAGGCGCTCTGGGACTGGGTACTCAACCAGGTGGGCAATCAGCCTTGTTGGGTCATCGTGCCCTCAGGCACACCCCCATTAGACCTGCCAACGGGATTCGAACAGACCGACATCCGTGCGCTGTTGGCACGCCACTGCTCGGAACCCCAAGCTTTAGAGATTAGCCCCGACCATCTGGCGTGTATGGCGCAGGTCTGCGAACAGGTTCTCAACGATGCCAGCTACTTCGGCAGAGTGCGCCACCTGCCCGGCTTCCATCGCCAACTGGTTCAGCGGTTCACCGAGTGGCACTTGGAGGGACTCAACCCCAATCGGCTCAGCGAGGGGGCTGAAGCCGTGCTAACCAACCCGCCCGACACGCTCAGCGAGCCAGACCTCCAAGAAGAGTGGCGCCAAAAGACCACCGAGCTGGTCGAACTGTGGCAACGGTGGCGTGTCGCGCTGGACGAACAGAACCTGCTTGAACCCGCCCAGATATGGTGGCAGGTGATCGATCAACTGCGTCGAGGCTCGGCGGACATCTCGCGCCCCTGCGTGTGGCTCGGATTCACACGCCTGCGCCAAGTGGAACTGACCCTCCTGAAGGTGCTGGAGGTCTATACCACCCAACATTTTGCCCTGCTCTGCGACCCGGAGCGTCCCGACCTGTTCAGACCGACACTCAAGCTGTATGACGAACTGCGCCAAGCCATTCCCTGTGAAGAGCAACGCCAGATTACTCTTGCCGTGGGCACTCCCGACCCCCTCACAGCGTTGGAGCGTGGGCTATGGTCACCCATGCCGCCACCCCCCGCAAACTGGCAGGGGATACCCATCACTATCTTGGATGTGCCCAACCCGCTGATGGAGATGGAAACGGTCGCGCGTGAAATCTTGCAACTGAGTGAGGAAGACTACACCTACAGCGACATGGCAATCTTGCTCCGCCAGCCAGCGAGTGCGATTGAGATGCTGGAGGTGATTTTTGAGCGCTATGGGATTCCGTTCACGGGGGAGGTGTCGCTCCCGCTCACGCGCTCGCGCGCGGTGGCGTGGCTGATGCAGGGGCTGAGACTCTTCGTGGGACAAGAGCGTTGGCACGCATGGGTGGACTGGTTCCGCCATCCAATCTTTGGTTTCACACCCCTGCAACTGCGCCAGTTAGAAAACCTGCGCGGTGTTGCAAGCCTCTCGGATGCCATCCAAAAGTACAGCCAAAAATATCCCGACGAGGGTGCGCCCCTCCAGTGGCTTCAATTCTGCCGAGACCTGCAAGCACGCCTAAGCACGGAGTTCTACGAAGTGATTCGGGAGTTAGCCTCTAAGATAACGCCCCACGATGCACCCGACACGATAGAGAGCGACGACCTCAAAGTTCTGCTCCAGCTGGCGAAAGCCTACCAGCGGGAGGTTCGTCCCCTGCCCCCTGCCCAAGCGTTGGCGTATCTGGAGCGGCTGGTTGCGCGCAGCTCCTACAGCCAACGCTGGAATCGCTTGGGCGTGCGGCTGCTCAATCCCGAGCATGCTGACCTCGTCGGGGCGAAGGTCGTGTTCGTGATAGGCGTGTTAGAGGGGGTCTATCCCTACCGCCATCCCGATGAGCCGTTCCTGCGCGAGACGGAGCGCCTCGCTCTGTGTGAACAGCTCCAGCCCCCGCCGAACCTCCCCACGCGCACCGAACTGCAGGCAGGCGAACCGCTCCGGTTCTACCGCGCCCTCACCACGGCTGGGGAGCGCCTCTACCTCAGCTACCCGCGCACCCAAAACGACAGCGATGCGCTCCCCTCGTTCTACCTAAAGGCGGTCGAATCAGCGTTGGCACAGCCCATCCCCATCCGCACACTAACCTTAGACCAGATTGTGCCCGAACCCGATGAGTGCCGCCACCCCTACGACCGAACCCTCAGTGAAATGGCGGAACCCTACACCGAGCCG
>JBDNDR010000194.1:0-4525 GCA_046718995.1 Fimbriimonadales bacterium | reverse complement strand
CGAGGTGATTGCGCCCGGCGTCATCACACGCCAACCCGTTAAGGAGCCGCTCCAGACCGGTATCAAGGCGATTGACGCCATGATTCCCATCGGGCGCGGTCAGCGCGAGCTGATTATCGGCGACCGTTCCACCGGAAAGACCGCCATCGTGCTGGACACCTTCATCAACCAAAAAGAGACTCACCAGACCGACTCGCCCGTCTACTGTATCTATGTGGCAATCGGTCAGAAGATGGCGGCGGTCGCGCGTTTCATCGACACGCTGGAGCGCTATGGGGCGATGGAGTACTCCACTGTGGTGGTGGCATCCGCCAGCGACCCGAACAGCTTGCAGTACCTCGCACCCTACACGGGCTGTGCTATCGGCGAGTACTTCCGCGACAACGGCATGCACGCGCTGGTGGTGTACGATGACCTCTCAAAGCACGCCCAGGCATATCGCGCCGTCTCCCTGCTCCTGCGCCGTCCCCCCGGACGCGAGGCGTATCCCGGAGATGTCTTCTATCTCCACTCTCGCTTGCTGGAGCGTGCGGCGAAGATGTCGGATGAGCGCGGTGGCGGCTCGCTGACCGCACTGCCGATTATTGAGACTCAGGCGGGCGATGTGTCGGCGTACATCCCCACCAATGTGATTTCCATTACCGACGGTCAGATTTATCTGGAGCCGAGCCTGTTCTACGCCGGTATCCGCCCTGCTATTAATGTGGGCATCTCGGTGAGCCGCGTGGGAGGCGACGCCCAAATCCGTGCGATGAAGCAGGTTGCAGGACGCTTGCGCTTGGATATGGCACAGTTCCGCGAGGTGCAGGCGTTCGCCCAGTTCGCTTCGGACTTAGACCGTGCCACCCAGCTCCAGCTCGCACGCGGTCTACGCCTCCAGGAAATCCTCAAACAGCCCCAGTTCGTGCCGATGCCGGTCGAGGAACAGGTGATGATTATCTTCGCCGGTACCCAGGGCTACCTGGATGACATCCCTGTTGAGCTGGTGCGCACCTTTGAGGAGAAGTTCCACCCCTACATGCGCGAGAAGTATCCCGACCTGGGTGAGACCATCCGTCGCGAGAAGAAGCTGGAACCTCAGACGGAGGCGACCCTGCGCGGGGCGATTGAGGAGTTCAAGAAACAGTTCCAGAAGGAGCACGGGCTGGCATGAGAACGCTACGAGGCATGCGGGCGCGCATCCGCGCCGCGAAGAGCATCCAGCAGATTACGCGGGCGATGAAACTCGTCTCCGCCGCTCGTCTGCGCCGTGCCCAAGACCGCGTGCTCGCCGCACGACCGTATGCCCAGCGCATGCACGACATCATGCAGGAGCTGGGGCGCGCCGGTGAACTGCCCGACCACCCGCTCCTGCAACAGCGCGAGGCACGCACCTACGGCTTCGTGCTGGCGACCTCCGACCGCGGGCTGTGTGGCTCCTACAATATGAACCTCGTCCGCGCCCTACAGAACACCCTACGCGACTTGGAGCTGGCGCCCGAGCAGGTACGCCTGCTCTGTATCGGGCGTCGAGGCTATCAGTTCTTCAGCAAGCGCGGATACACCATCGCGGACTATCGCTCTATGCCCACTTCGGGCGCAGGGCTGACCGAGGCGCGCGCGCTCACCGATACCGTCCAAAACATGTTCATCTCGGGCGAGGTGGACAAGGTCTATCTGGTCTACTCGCAGTTTATCAACCCGGTGACTCAGCGCCCCGTCGTGTTGCCCATCCTGCCGATTGAGCCGCCTGCAGGCGAGGAGGACGCCACCCGCTACGACTTCCTCTTCGAGCCGCCTGCCGAGCAACTGCTGGCGCGCCTGCTCCCGCGCTACCTGCTGACGGTCGTTCTGCAAGCGCTACTGGAAGCCAGCGCCAGCGAACACGGCGCCCGTATGACGGCGATGTCTATGGCAAGCGATAACGCAGGCAAGATGATTCAGGAGCTGACCCTGACGATGAACCGCCTGCGCCAAGCCGCTATCACCAAAGAGATTGCCGAAGTGGTCGGTGGTGCCGAGGCGTTGAAGGGATGAACCCCAACGAACGGCTCCGGCGTCAACTGGAGTTCCTGATCGAGATTGACAAGACGAAAGCCATCCTGCGCCGTACACGGGTGTTGGATGGCTCACGCTATGAAAACGACGCCGAACACTCCTGGCACTTTGCCATGCTGGCGCTCGTGCTGGCAGAGTACGCCGCCGAACCCATCGACCTGTTCCGCGTGGTGAAAATGGCGCTAATTCACGACATCGTGGAAATCGACGCCGGCGACACCTTCGCCTACGACGAGACCGCCCGCCAGACCCAGTATGAGCGTGAACAGCGCGCGGCTGACCGAATCTTCGCTCTCCTGCCCCCTGACCAAGCGCAGGAGTTGAGGAGCCTGTGGGAAGAGTTTGTTGACCAGCGTACCCCTGACGCACGCTTCGCCCACGCCTTAGACCGCTTGGCAGGTGTGCTGGCAAACTACTGCACTGAAGGGGGCGGTTGGCGTGAACACGAGGTGCCCAAAGCGAAGGTGCTGGAGCGGAACTGTGTCATCGGTGAAGGCGCGCCCGCCCTGTGGGAACTGGCACGCCAGATGATTGAGCAGACCTACGCCCAGATGGAGCGCTCGGACACCTCCACCGAACCCACCTAAACCTGAATTTTGCGCCCCATCACCTCCGCAAGAGGACGCAGGCTGAGCATCATTTCCCGAAACGCCTCCAGTGTGAGCGACTGAGCGCCATCTTTGATAGCATGCGCAGGGTCAGGATGTACCTCCACAATCACACCGTCCGCACCTGCCACCAGTGAGGCACGGGTCATCGCCGGCACCATAGAGGCACGCCCCGTGCCATGACTGGGGTCTACCACAATCGGCAGGTGCGACAGCTCTTTGATGGCGGGCACAGCGTTGAGATCCAGCGTATTGCGGGTGTAGGTCTCGTAAGTTCGGATGCCCCGCTCACAGAGGATGATCTGCTCGTTGCCACCCAGCCAGATGTACTCGGCGGCTTGGAGCCACTCCTCATAGGTCGCCCACATCCCCCGTTTCAGCATCACCGGCTTGCGTGCCTGACCCACTTCACGCAGGAGGTCGTAGTTCTGCATATTGCGTGTACCAATCTGGAGGATGTCGGTGTATTCACACACGACCTCCACATTGCGCGGATCCATCACCTCGGTGATGACGGGCATGCCGGTCAGTTCACGCGCCAGTTTGAGTATCTTCAAGCCCTCTATTCCCAGCCCGTGAAACGAGTAGGGGCTGGTGCTGGGCTTATAGGCGCCTCCCCGCAGGATATGGGCGCCTGCCTGCCGAACTGCTTGCGCCGTCTTGAGCAGTTGCGCCTCATCTTCCACTGTGCAGGGACCTGCCATCACCACGAAACGGTTGCCCCCGATTTGAACCCCACCCACCTCCACGAGCGTCTGCTCGCGGAACTTGCGGGATACGAACTTGTAGGGCTTCAGCACTAGGGTGACCTGCTCCACATAGGGTAGGGACTCGAGCTGGGCTTTCGCCTCATTGCGGTCAAGCTCTGGCGCGCCGACCGCAGCGATGACCGTGCGCTCTACCCCATAGATGGGATGAATCTCGAACCCGAACTGTTGAATGCGCTCCTCAACATCCTTGATTTGTTCCGGAGTCGCCCCCGGCTGCATGACGACAATCATCGTGCGCTCCTTTAGCCTCCCTTGCTGGACACAGCAATTTTCGTGCCAGACACGGCTTCTCCTCTGGGCGGATTTCAGGTAGAATTGGGTACTGTGGGCGACCAAGACACACCGCGCGAGGCATGTGGGCTGTTTGGGATCTACGCGCCGGGGGAGGATGTAGCACGCCTGACCTACTTTGGGCTATTCGCCCTTCAGCATCGGGGGCAAGAGAGCGCAGGCATCGCCGTCTCGGATGGCACACACCTACGCGCTTACCGAGAGCTGGGACTGGTCACGCGAGTCTTTACCGAACCCATCCTCCAGTCGCTGAAGGGCTATATCGCTGTGGGGCATACGCGCTATGCGACCACAGGCTCTTCCAACCTGCGCAATGTCCAGCCGATTACCTGCTCGACTGTGCAGGGCAATATCGCTGTCGCCCATAACGGCAACTTGGTGAACGCCCACCACCTGCGTGCCGAGTTAGAGGCGCTGGGCGAAAACTTTGAAGCGACCAACGACTCGGAGGTCATCGTGCGACTCATCGCGCGCAACTATCGAGGCGACATCGTCTCGGCGATACGCGCGATGATGGAACGCGTACAGGGCGCCTACTCACTGGCGATCCTGACGCCCCATCAGCTGATCGGTGTACGCGACTCGTTCGGGGTGCGCCCGCTCTGTATCGGGCAGTTGGATGGGGCGTGGGTGCTGGCTTCTGAAGACTGTGCATTCCCCCCGATTGGCGCCCAGTTCGTTCGGGAGGTGCTACCGGGCGAAATCGTCGTGATTGATGGGAACGGCTTGCACTCTTACGAAGGGCTACCACGCCAGCGCGAAGCGCTCTGTATGTTTGAACTCATCTACTTCGCACGCCCCGATACCCATCTTTACGAC
>JBDNDR010000193.1:0-4576 GCA_046718995.1 Fimbriimonadales bacterium | reverse complement strand
GTTCATCTGTTCGTAGACCAGTCCGAGCGTGCGCCAGAGGTCGTAGTTGTTCGGTTCACGTTGGAGGGCGGTCTGATACTCTCGGATGGCTTCCTCAGCGCGTCCTGCCTTGATGAGCTGGGCGACCAGCAGGTTGAGGTAGTTTTGCCCCAGTTTCTGCACGCACTCGCGCAGGAAGGCGATGAGCTCATCGGTTCGGTTCGCCTCCTCATAGAGGTTCACAAGGTTCGAAAGAGCCAACAGATTGGGTTCGGGCTGGAAGGTGAGCTGGCGATAGATTTGGATAGCCGGCTCCAGCTCGCCGAGCCGACGGTGCATCGCCGCTTTGCCCAGCAGCGCAGGGGTGTTGGTAGCGTCCACTTGGAGCACCTGCTCGTAGAGTTGCAGTGCCTCACGATAGGCACCGCGTCGCTCTTCGGTGCGCGCTTTGGCAAACAAGGCTCCCACCTCCTTCGGTGAACGGCTCAGCAGGAGGTCGTATTGCGCGTTCGCCTCGTCGTGGCGTCCCTGACGGCTCAGGAACTTGGCGTACTCCAAGCGCACAGTCGAGTCGTTGGGGAACCGCTCCACAAGGTTCGCATACTCTGGCTCGGCGAGGTCGTACCGGCGACTGCGCTCGTAAATCTGGGCGATGGTCAAAAGCGGGCGGGGGTCGTCGGGCAGGTTCTCCGCCCAGCGGCGCAGGAACGGGAGCAGCTCTTGTTCCACCTCCTGAGCCTGAAGCACTTGCAGCTGTCCTTCGTAGGCGCGCGTGTTCTTGGGGCTGTAGCGTAAGACCTCGGCAAAATATTCGCGTGCCTTGCCGTAGTTCTTGAGCTTGAGCTCGCAGTGGGCGATTTCAGCGAGGATGTCGTAGAAGAGTGGCTGACCTCGGTCAAACAGGCTCAGTGCCGTTCCCAGATAGCGGCGTGCTTCGGCGTAGCGGTCGAGGCGCATCAGGGTCAGCCCGGCGCCCAGGCTCGCCTCGGGGTTGCGGGGGTACAGCTTCGCGGCGTGGGCGAAGTCGGCAAGCGCCTGCTCCCACTGTTCCGCCCTTTGATAGAGCATCGCCCGCTTGAGGCGCGTGGGGAGGTCGTCTGGCTCGTATTTGAGGGCTTCCGAGTAGGCGCGCAGGGCATCGTTCACGCGCTGGCGCACCTCATACATCAGTCCCAGCGCTTTCCAGCCGGTGGCATAGTTCGGCTTGAGCTGAACCGAGCGCTCCAGATGGCGGATGGCGGTATCGGGCTTGTTGAGCTGCGAGGCGGCGATACCGAGATTATAGTGGATGCGGAAATCGTTCGGGCGCTTCTTGAGGGCGCTTTGGTACTGGTCGTAAGCCGCCTGCCACTGCCCACGTATCATATGGAGCGCCCCCGTGAGGAGGGGCAGTTCCTCGTGGTTAGGAAAGCGTGTGCGCAGGGTACGCAAATATGCCTCCGCCTCGTCCAGCTGACTGCGGTCCAGTGCGATACGGCATAGCTCTATCAGCGGGGTGGGGTTGCGCGGGTCTAACTCGCCAGCGCGCCGGAGGTGGGGAACCGCTTTGTCCGGCTGGTTCATCATGCGGTAGACCAGCCCCAGCGTCAGGCGTGCCGGAGCGAAATCGGGTTTCTGGCGCACGACCTCGCGCAGGAGGGGTTCTGCCTGCGCGTGCTTGCCCTGCCGTGCCAGCTGAACGGCGCGGTCGTATTGGCGTTGCAGGTTCTGCGGGAGCGCCGTTTGTGCCCAGAGCATCGCCACCAACCCAAGAAGCCCAAATAGCCACAACGCTCGCATCTTCATCGCTTGCAGTATACCCATCAGCATAGCCCATCCGAAACTGCCCTGCCTGAGCATGGAGAAGGGGGAAGGGAACTTCGGTGCGCGCGACGAACCCGTTTGTCATTCCCTATCCCCCAAATGGCAACCCCAGAAAAGCAAACCTCAGCGGCTCAACAACTGACATCGGTGACCCAGTGACTGTACTTTGGCTGGAGGCGAGTGGTGTTTGCATTCCGGGCGTTTGAGGGGCGTGGCTGTGAGTGAGGTGGATTGATCCCATCTGTAGGTTCCTCCTATGGCAGGGGGAATCGCTGATTGCCCTCCGTCGCCCTGAGCCTGCCTCTTCGATGCCCTGAGCCAGTCCCCCCTGTCCGTCACCCTGAGCCGCAGGCGAAGGGTCTATTGAGATGCTTCGCTTCGCTCAGCATGACGGAGGCGGAGTATGACGGGCTTGGGTATAGTGCAGTACTCCCCTCTCTGCTTGCGGCGTGAGGTTGGGGGTGAGGGAACATCGAGATGCTTCGCTGACCGTATAACGAGGTGATGCATTTCTCTCGAAATGAGGCATTTGGTGCGAGGCATTTTGCATTTTCGTCGCTTGTGCCGAACTCACAGGCGCAGAAATGCATCGATTTTTGCTGTCTTATCGTCATCGGAAGACTCAGAGACGAAGGCATTCAGTCGAGAAGCTGACGCATTTTTCTCCCTGGTATATAGTGCGCTCCTCGCTTCTTACCAACAGGGATCAAGAGTTCCATTTTGACCCACTTGTTTACAAGGCGGAGCGCTTTGGCTCGCGAAACACCCAAAGCTCGGCGGATGTCTTCGTTGCGAAGCAGACCCCACTGTTTGAGAATGGGGACAACAGCTACGAACTCTTTAGGGAACTCAGCCTCGCTGTTCGGCTCCAAGTCGGCAATCACTTGGTAGATTCGCCCTTTGGGTTTGGTTAGTTGGGCAATCTGCTTGCGAATAAGGTCTTTGATGTCGCGGCTGGCGGTGTAGATGTCGACGCCGACGAGTTTCTGGTATGCGCGACTTGTGAACTGATTGCCGTGTTCGTGGGCATACGCTAACAATCGGATTTGGTTCCGGTTCAATCCCTTGCCCTCAAACTGCCGGAGCCATCGCATCGTTTCAGGAGAATAGGCAGGTGTATTACGCAGAGTGACGACGAAACGACCGCCTTCAAGATGGAACTTGGGCGGATGGAGCCCTTGACGCTCCATCACCTCAAACATTCTGGGAATACCTTCGCCTAACTCCCGCATATAACCAAACTCGGTCAGGACACGCACGATGCGGGGATTGCGCGAAGCATGCACGCGCTCTTGGCGTTGCAAGCGCTCCAGAGTCACAGGCTCTACCAGCTCACCTGGACTCCAAACCTCTAAGCGGTCGTCAAAGAGATGTACCTCTATGCCAAGTCCTTTCAGTCCGTAATCGCGATGGGCGACTGCGTTGACAATCGCTTCCTGCCAGGCAAAAGTTGGGTACTCCCATCGTTCCTCAAAAAACAGGTCGACAAGCTCCTGTCTTTCTGGGAGATAGGTTTGAATCTGCTCATAGGTTTTTTGCACAAGCGTTAGGAGAGGTGCCTCGATCTGGACGCGCCGTATCACATTTAATTCTGCACCGACCCCACGGTTCACCCCGCGCCAGTGAATAAAATCAATTCCACTGCGAGGATGCCACCAAGTCGGGTCTTTAGCGAACAGAAGTAGGGCGGCGAATGTCAGACGCAACTTCCCGTTAAATTTTTCTGCCAAGCGATAATGGAGAAGGATTTCCTCAGGAGACAAGGTGAGGTTAGCCCGCCTCCCTAACTCTGCTACCAGAGCGAGGTCTAACTTATCGAGGGTCGCCTCATGACAGAACTGCATCTCGGTTGGGTGCTGAAGGCGAGAGGTTTTTATCGCCTCTATATCTTTGGCAGAGAAAGGAAGGTTCTGCGCACCAGTACGCAACAGATATCGCCCATCAGAGAGTTGATGAACCTCAGGACTCAAATCGGTTTCAAAGATCCAAATTGTATGCCCCTCTAAAACAATTTCTTTTGCCTGAAAGCGTATCTGTGTTCGGATGTAATCGCCTAATTGAGCCTTTGCTTGATGAAAGTCGTATCGGGAAGGAACTCCGGTAATGGTTCCATCATCTTCCAATCCAGCAACGACAGTACCTCCATCTGCATTCGCCATCGCCACCAGCGACTCGGCAACATCGCGCAAGACATCCTTTAGGGGGCGAGGTTGGGATTGCCTTAGTGAGCGGTCGTAGCAACTTTTGCGCTCCAGAAACTGTCCTTCTGGTTGATTTTTCAACCATTCCCAGTTATCGAAGGCTTGTTTGCGTGAGCGGCGTTTGGAACGCAGGGCTGTCTTCACCTCCACTGTTTTAAATCATACCTGCTAAGTCATACTTGTGTGAAACCATCCTACCCTTGCAGTACACCCAGCGGATAGAGCACACGCAGGAGGATGTCCTGAGGCGACTGGGTGTTGCGCACCTGCCGATAGAGCGCCCCAACCCGCCGACAGCTGGTCTGAATCGCCTCCAGATGCGCCTTGAGCCGATTATGGTACTCGGTCAACAGGGTGCGGGTGGCAGTAATCTCTATCGCTTCACCGGTCTCCGAGTCGATGAGCCTCAAGTCGCCCTCCAAGTCGGGTTCCAGCTCCACCTCCGAGAGGAGTTGGAGGACGACCAGTTCGTGTCGGCGGCTGCCCAATGTGCGCAGGGCATCGGGCAGGGTTTCGTCCAGCCCATCGGTGATGAGGAACGTCATGCCGGTGGGGAGGTTGGCGTGGGCAAATCGCTGAATGGCGGTGCTGAG
>JBDNDR010000192.1:0-4648 GCA_046718995.1 Fimbriimonadales bacterium | reverse complement strand
TTAGCCAATCGCTCATTAATCGCTCGCTACCAGCCCCAGTACGCTCCGCAGGCGTGCGGAGTGTCGCTATTATACCTTCCCTATTCCGCACGAATGGAAACCCCCATAGCAGGAACTCCACCCAAAACGCCTAACTGAACCTCTATGACTCTGCCCAAAGCGGTGACCCTCGTGGAAGTGGGACCGCGGGACGGTCTCCAGAATGAGCCGAACCCCGTGCCGACGGAGGTCAAACTCCATTACATCCGCCTGCTCGCCGAATCGGGGCTACGCGTGATTGAAGCGACCTCGTTCGTTAGCCCCAAGTGGGTGCCCCAACTCGCCGACGCCGAGCAAGTGATGGTGAACCTGCCCCGCCAGCCCGGCGTGCGATTCCCTGTGCTGGTGCCGAACCAGAAAGGGTTGGAACGCGCCCTCCAAGCGGGTGCCACCGAAATCGCTATCTTCACCGCCGCCTCCCAGACCTTCTGCCAGCGCAACCTCAACCGTACCATCCAAGAGTCGCTCGCCGAATATGCGCAAGTGGTGAGCCAAGCGCGCCAAGCGAACTGCCGCGTGCGTGCCTACATCTCCACCGCGCTGGTGTGCCCCTACGAAGGCGACATCGCACCCGAACAGGTCGTGCCCATCGTGGAACAGCTGCTGGCGATGGGCGTGGACGAGATCAGCCTCGGCGATACGATTGGTGCAGGCGTTCCCACCCAAGTCGCCCGCCTGACCGAACAGGTGCTGACCCAAGTGCCCGCCGACCGAATCGCCTACCACTTCCACAACACCTACGGCACCGCACTGGCGAATGTGTTGACCGCGCTCCAGATGGGGATTACCACCTTCGACTCCAGCGCGGGCGGGCTGGGTGGATGCCCCTTCGCACCCGGTGCCACAGGCAACCTCGCTACCGAAGACCTGCTTTATATGCTCCATAAGATGGGGATTGAGACCGGTGTGAACCTGGAACGGGTGGTCGAGGCAGGGCGCTACATCCTCCAAGCGCTCAACCGTGCGACCCCGCCCAGCCACTACCTGCAAGCCACCACACCCTGCGCCGTCCCCAAAAGCGTGGATGTCTGGTAGACAGGTATAATAAACCGCTATGCGAACGGGTCAGCGCTCCACAACGCGGGCGGCGCTTCTGGTGGTTGGTGCCCTCACTCTCCTCTATCTGGGGAACATCGCGCTCGGCTATTGGCAGGCGAGCCGAATGGAACTGCGTCCCCTCAAGCCCTCTGAGTTCACGGTGTTCGGCTTCCCCGCACGCGACATGGAGGAGCGACGCTGGAAGATTATCATCACCTACGAAATCCCCAAAGTGATGGAACAGCTCCGTGAGACTCGCGGACTGGTGCGCCCTGAGTTCGGCGCCGAAGACACCCAAAACTTTCGGCGCGTGCCGATGGAACAGGTGATAGAGACCCTGCCCGTCGTGCTGACCCAAGAGCATATCGAGAAGGCGTGGGTCGAGAAACGCGAAGCCGAGACCCTGCGCGCCCAGCCTGCGTTCCATGTGGTGCATCTGCGCTTGACCGCAGAAGGACGCGCCCGCCTGTGGCAATACGCACGCCAACAGATGGCAGGGGGACGCGCCCTCGGCGAAAAACCCCGCGACGAACGGCTCCTGATTGTAATCGGCGAACAGAGCTGGGCCGCACCCATCATCGGCTCGGAAGTCGCTACCAGCTGGTGGCTCGCCAGCCGATTCAGCTTCCTCCAAAGCTCCGATGTGCAAATCAAACCCATCTTGGACGAGGAGATTGCCAACACGATTGTGCAAGGCTTGCAAGAGGCACGCCAAAAAGCCCTGGCGCAGGGAGGCAACCGATGACCATCCGCTTGGGACACAGCCCCGACGCCGATGACGCCTTTATGTTCTGGGCGATGGCGGAAGGACTCATCGAAACGCCCCTCCAGTTCGAGCATGTCCTGCGCGATATTCAGACGCTCAACGAGTGGGCACGCGAAGGCAAACTGGAGTTCACAGCGCTGTCGGTGCATAACCTCGCTTATGTCGCCGACCGCTACAGCGTGCTCAATCAGGGCGGCAGCTTCGGCGACCGCTACGGACCGATGCTGGTGGCGCGGGAACCCATCCCCATAGAGCAACTCGCCCAGCACACGATTGCCATTCCCGGCAGGCTCACCAGCGCCTATCTGGCGTTGCGCCTGTTCCTGCCGAACGCCCAAACGGTGGAGATGCCGTTCGATGCGATTATGCCCGCCGTCCAATCGGGTGAGGTGCCCATCGGCTTGCTCATCCACGAGGGGCAACTGACCCACGCTCAGGAAGGGTTGACCCTGCTGGTGGACTTGGGCGTCTGGTGGGCAGAGCAGACGGGAGGGCTTCCGCTACCGTTGGGGGTCAACGCCGTGCGCGCCGACCTGCCCCCCGAGGTTCAACACGAGATTGCGCGCGTCTTCCGCGAGAGCATTCGGCTCGGTCTGGCGCACCGCGAGCAGGCGATGGCGTATGCGCTCCAGTTCGGACGCGGTATCGACCCCGCCACCGCCGACCGCTTCGTGGGGATGTATGTGAATGAGCTGACGCTGGAGATGGGCGCACGCGGGCGTCAAGCTATCCAAGAGTTTCTGCGTCGGGGTGCGGAGGCGGGAATTGTGCCCCAAGCCCAAGTCCGTTGGCTGGAGCCAGCCTAACCTCTGCCTGGAACGGAGTTTTCGAGGGCTGGAAAACTGTTTTCGAGGGCTGGAACAACGCGTTCCAGCCCTAAGCGTTCTGCGTTTTACTTGTCCACCGCAATCTTGACCCGCTGGCGTACCACTGCCTGAGCCGCGGCGAGGCGCGCGATGGGCACACGGAAGGGTGA
The DNA here is from genome assembly GCA_046718995.1 of Fimbriimonadales bacterium. GTDB lineage: Bacteria > Armatimonadota > Fimbriimonadia > Fimbriimonadales > GBS-DC > CAKZQI01. Next base: position 1,829 of record JBDNDR010000192.1, on the reverse strand, counting down.
GCAACTCACATAGTCCAGCCCCACCTCGTGGCAGAACTCGATCGAGGCAGGGTCGCCCCCGTGTTCGCCACAGATGCCCACCTTCAGGTCGGGGCGTGCGGCGCGTCCCAGGTCGAACGCCATCCGAATCAGTTTGCCCACGCCATGGCGGTCTAAGGTCACGAACGGGTTCTCGGGCAGGATTTTATGCTCCACATAGTACGCCAGGAACTTGCCCTCGGCGTCGTCGCGGCTGAAGCCGAAGGTGGTCTGGGTCAGGTCGTTGGTGCCGAAGGAGAAGAACTGGGCGTACTGGGCAATCTCGTCGGCGGTCAAAGCGGCGCGGGGGATTTCAATCATCGTGCCGAACTTGTAGTCCACCCGAACTTGCTCGCGCGCCATCACCTCTTTGGCGACCTGCTCCAAGTTCTCGCGCACGACCTTGAGCTCGTTCACATGCCCCACCAGCGGGATCATAATCTCCACATGGGGTTCGTAGCCTCGGCGTTGGGCTTCGGCGGCGGCTTCCAAGATGGCGGTCACCTGCATCTCCACGATTTCGGGGTAGAGGATGGAGAGGCGCACGCCCCGCAGACCGAGCATCGGGTTCGCCTCGTGGAGCTCTTCCACACGCTGGAGCAGGAGCCGCTTCTGCGCCAACGCCTCCGACTTGGGCGACTTTACCTCCAACTTGGCGACCTCCCGAATCAGCTCCTCACGGTTGGGCAGGAACTCGTGCAGGGGCGGGTCGATCAAGCGGATGGTGACGGGCAGACCGCGCATTACTTCGAACATCTCGAAGAAGTCCTGGCGTTGGAAGGGGAGCAGTCGGGCGAGGGCGTCGCGCCGCTCTTTCTCGGTCTTTGCCAGAATCATCTCTTGCACGATGGGCAGGCGTTGCTCCCCGAAGAACATATGCTCGGTGCGTGCCAGTCCGATGCCTTCGGCGCCGAACTCCAGCGCTTTGCTGGCGTCGTGGGGGTTATCGGCGTTGGCACGCACGCGCAAACGGCGGAACTGGTCTGCCCATTCCAGCAGGGTGGTCAGTTCGTCGGTCAGTTCGGGGGCTTGGGTCGGCACGGCACCGAGATAGACCTTGCCTGTGGAGCCGTCGATGCTGATGAAGTCGCCCTCTTTGACCGTGAGGGTCTTGCCGTCCACCTCTACGGTGAACTGGGCTTGGTGTTCGTCCACATTGAGGCTCTCGCATCCGGCGACGCAGGGGATCCCGAACCCGCGTGCGACCACGGCGGCGTGGCTGGTCATCCCGCCTCGTGCCGTCAGGATGCCTTTGGATGCGAGCATGCCACCCACATCGTCGGGGTTCGTTTCGGGGCGCACCAGAATCACTGGCTCCGTTTTGCCCTGTTCCATCGCACGCTTTGAGTCGAACACGGCGCGCCCACTCGCAGCTCCCGGTGAGGCGCCCAATCCCTGTGCGATGAGGGGATACTCGCCGGTTGCCAGTGCCGATTCGTCCAGATGGGGGTGGAGCAGTTGGTCGAGGTGGCTGGGTGAGACACGCAGAACCGCCTCGTCGCGCCCGATGAGCCCCTCTTTGACCATATCGACCGCTATCTTGACCGCCGAGCGTCCCGTGCGTTTGCCCACTCGACATTGGAGCATCCACAGGCGCCCGCGCTCGATGGTGAACTCCAAGTCCATCATATCGCGGTAGTGGCGTTCCAGTCGGTCGGCAATCTCCACGAACTGCTGGTAGACATCGGGCATCATCTCGTGCAGGGTGTCGAGGGGCAGGGGCGTGCGCACGCCCGCGACCACATCTTCGCCCTGCGCGTTGGGTAGGAACTCGCCGTAGAGTTTGCGCTCACCGGTGGAGGGGTCGCGCG
>JBDNDR010000191.1:0-4706 GCA_046718995.1 Fimbriimonadales bacterium | reverse complement strand
GCGCGCTGGGCAACCGTTATCGGGTCTGCGTGTGCCACCTTAGAGGTCAGTGGAGCATGGGTTCAGCCCCGTGAAGAGTTCGTCGAGGAAGTCGCAACCGCAGCATAAGGAGGCAGGCGATGGCAGTCATCAATCTGATAGAACAGGAACAGAACTACCGACGCACCTTAGAGCGCAAGGCACGCATGGTCGGCTTCGGCTGGTTCGGTGTGGTCGCTTTGGCAGGACTCGCTTGGGCAGGCAGTATGCTCTATATCGGGCTACTCGCGCGCGAGTTAGACAGAACCCAGCAGGAAATCCAGAAGCTTCAACCTGCGGTGAAACAGCTTCAACAGGCGCGTGCCGAACTCGGTGCGCTCCAGCCGATGGTCACTACCCTCAAAGACGCCCGCAAAGAGACAGGGCGCTGGCGCCAACTGTTCCAACACCTGAGCCTCCAGATGCCGGAAGGGAGCTACCTGACCAACGCCGAGCTGGGCAAGCGCACCAACCCCGAACAGCCGCTGGAGGTCGTCCTGCGGGGCATCTCGCGCAATCAGGAGAATGTCGGACTGGTGATGCTCCGCTTGAACCAACATCCCGAGCTGGAAGCCGTCCGATTGGACTACACCCAAGAACGCACGATGGCTGACGGTCCGCCCGTCTACGAGTTCCAAATCGCCGCACAGGTCAAGGGTACTGCCGTCGTGAAGAAGAAGGAGGAAAAGTCCAGTGGCAGCTAGTCGGCGCATTCAACGGGTTCAGCGACTCGTCAAGGTGCTGAGTATCGGGGTGTTGGTGACCCTGTTGCTCAGCGTCGGGAGTCTCTATCTGCCCTATCAGGGGATTACGCGCATTAACGAGGCGTTGGAGCAGAAGCGTAAAGAGCTGGAGCAGGCACAGCAAGCGACCTCCCAACTGCGACTGGTGCAACAAGAGTACGAACAGACCCGACGCGAACTCCAGTTTCTGGAGCGGGGGGTCAGCGAATACGCCTACATCCCGACCATGCTCCAACAGATTGAGCAGACGGCTAAGAACTTGAACCTTGAGATAGCCGCTATACGCCCTCAGCAGCCCGCCCAGCAGTCCACCCAAGACCAGAAGGAGAAGGCGAAAAAGCCCTATGAGGAACAGATGATTGAAATCAGCATCCGAGGCAACTTCTGGAGCCTGATGCGCTTCCTCAAGCAGCTGGACGAGTATCCCAAAATCTTAGCCATCCAGACGATACAGGTTCAATCTAAAGCCCAAAACCAACTTGAGATGACCAACACCAACCCCCAGTTGGAAATCCGTACCACCGTGCGCGCCTTTATCTTTAAGAGCCATAACCCGCCCGCTAACGCACAAGGAGGTTCAGCGAATGCCTCTTAAGAAACTCAGTTCTGGAGCGAGCGCATCGAAGCAAAAGCAGACGATTCTAGTCACGCTTTTGGCGTTCGTGCTGGTGGCGGTTGGCTTTTGGCAGTGGCAATCGCTCTCGGCGGGCGAGACGCCTCCCCAAAAACAAACCAAGCCCCAAACCAGCCAGCCAACCCAACAAGAAGCCAAGACTGATACCACAAACCCTACCGACGCTTCAAGCGGTCAGGTCGCGACAGCAAGCACCTCACCGCGCGACCCCTTCCGTCCTTTTGAAATCAGTAGCGAGTCCAGTTCGCCCACGCAAGGGGGCACGAAGGTGGTCGCCGACCGCCCCCGAACCAATCGGGAAATTCAAGGAAATCCCCCTCCACCCCCTGTGCTACCGATGGGGATACCCGCTGGCAACAACCTCCAACTCCGTCCGGACGGCACACTCGGCGATGCACCCAACAATGCCCTTCCCAGCTGGACGGTGACGGGAGTAGTGCAAGGTCCTGCCAGTGTCGCCATCGTGAAAGACTCGGAGGGCAATCGCCGATTTGTAAAACCAGGAGACCCCCTCGAAGAGGGTTGGCGCGTTCAGCGGATTGAGCGCGGACAGATTACGCTGGTCAAAGGGAAAGAGACCATCGTGATTCGTGTGGGGCAATCGTCTCAAGCGAGCGGAGGAAATTAGCCATGAAGAAGCGATACCTTTGGATGATTCTGAGTTTAATGCTGGCACCCAGTCTACTCTGGAGCCAAGTTGTGCAGGCGGTATCCACCCGTGTTGAATCAGGTCAGACCCTTGTTCAGATAGAGGGCAAGAATCTGCCCCGTCCGACGGTCAGAACCTGGCGTAATCAGTTCTTGATACTGGAGTTCCGGGCGCGCTACGAGGGGCGCGGGCGCGAAGTCTCGGTCAGTACGCCACACGCCATCAAGCTACGCTACGGGTGGTTCACAAACAACCCACCCCGAGTACGCGTCGTGGTCACGATGCGGGGCAAACCGAAATATCGCGTAGAACAGGCTCCCAACGGCTGGCAGGTTATCTTTGGCGAAGTGGATTCAACCCTCCCGCTGGAGGCAAAAACCACCGCACCAAGCGAAGTCGCCTCAACCCAGCTCACAGTGAGTACCACGCCAAAGCCACAACCCTCCAACGAGACGGCTCAATCGCCTTTGCAAACGGCGTTGGCATCAACCCCTCCAGCGCCACGCACCTATACGCCCGCTCCGTCTGAGGAACCACCCACCGAGATTCGCACCCTTGCGGTGAACCCGCCGGCGCGTCCGACGGCTCCAGCACGCATCACGGTCTCGCTTGACTTCGTCGGGGCTGAGATTGGCGATGTACTGAAAGCGCTCGCCATCCAGTCGGGAGCGAATATCGTCACGGCGCCCGATGTGAAGGGCACCGTCACCGTCAGCCTCAACCGCGTCACGGTGGAGGAGGCGTTAGACCTCATCACGCGTCTCAGTGGCTACCGCTATGAGAATGTGAACGGGGTCTATGTGGTGGGCACGCCCAACTCGATTGAGGCGTTCCGCGCCTCGGGCAAGAAGGAAGAAAGCGCATCATCCGAGCGTGCGGTGGAGGTGATTACCTTCAAAGTTGCCAAGCCGAACGAGGTCGCCACCTACCTCACGGCGCGCTTCCCGAACCTAAAGGTCACGCCCGTCGGCGACAAAGATTCCGCCTACCTGCTCGTGGAGGGTCCCAGTCATCTGGTGGAAGAGGCACGCGCTTCCGCTTATGCCTTTGAACAACAGATGGCAGGGGGTGTGGAGATAGTAACTGAGGTCTACCGCGTGCAGTTCGCCGACTCGCGCGATTTGGCGCGTATCTTGAACCAGATGGTGCCCTCGGTGACTGTTTCGCTCGGTCCGAACCCTCTGCTCAGTCAAGGCGCGATGAGCGGCACGAGCGGTTCGGGTGGGGCAGGCTCGTCCGATGGCGATGCGCCCAGCCCTGCGTCCCAGCAAATGGGCGCCCCAATGCAGGGTGGTTTGCCTACGGGTGGTGCTCAAGGCGAGCAACCCCCTAATCAGCTGGTTCTGATGGGCACGGCACGCGATGTCCTGCGCGCGCTGGAAATCCTGCGCAAGGTGGATGTCAAACAGCCCCAGGTGCTGATCGAAGCGCGTGTGTTAGACCTTTCGGAGGGGAGCCTCAAGTCGTTCGGGTTGTCGTGGAACATCCTCCAGTCCGGTTCGGTGAACACATTAGACCGCTCACAAGGGCAGCTCCCCCTACCAGGCGGTAGCACCATCACACCGAACCAGCAGGGCGTCGGGGTCAACCGTGACGGACAACTGGGAATAGACTTCACGATTGTCAAACAGCCGATTGATTTCTCCATCACGCTGAACGCCTTAGCTGAAGACCGCCGCAACCGCTTGCTGGCGAACCCGCGCATCGCAACTCTGGACGGTCGCCAAGCCCGCATCTTCATCGGCGACGAGGTCAACTATGTCAAGCTGATTCAGCAGACTCCGCAAGGTGCGAATGTGCAGACCGACAGTGTGGAAGCGGGCATCATTCTAACGGTGCTTCCGCGTATCCATGAAGACCGCTCTATCACGCTCCAGATACGCCCTGAAGTGAGCGTCATCACGGGGTTCTTGGAGGTGCCCGGAGGCGGTCGCCTGCCTCAGCTGGCGCGCCGAAACGCCGACACCACGATTCGGCTCAACAACGGCGAGACCCTCATCATTGGCGGGCTTATCCGAGAGGCGGATATTCGCACCATCCAGAAGGTGCCTCTGTTGGGCGACCTCCCGTTCTTGGGCTACCTGTTCCGACGCACTACCAACACACGCGACCGTTCGGAGATTGTCATCACACTTACCGTGCGCGTGCTGGAGTAGCTGCCCCGTATCGCATGCGTTTCCCGCTCCCCATCAGGGGGCGGGAAACACCCCATTATGTCATGCTGAGCATCTTAGTTTTCACCTCACCCCCGACCCCGCCCGTAAACAGAGCGGGGAGGCCGCACTGTCTCCACCTGCGTCATGCTGAACGCAGTGAAGCCTCTCTGAGACCCTTCGCGTTCGCTCAGGGTGACGAAGAGGGAGGCACAGGGTGACGAAGAGGGAGGCTCAGGGTGGCGTATAGAGGGTTTGTTGTGCGCCCCACCCTGGCGTCATGCTGAACGCAGTGAAGCATCTCGGAGACCCTTCGCGTTCGCTCAGGGTGACGAAGAGGGGACTCAGGGTGACGAAGAGGGAGGCACAGGGTGGTGTATAGGGACAGGCTCAGGGTGAGGAATCGGAGTCAGGTACAAACCTGCCCCGCTATCCCTCTATAAACGCTTTGAGTAAGGGCTTCAGCTGGGGTTTCACGCGCTCCACCAAGAACGAGTCGTGTCCCCACG
>JBDNDR010000190.1:0-4717 GCA_046718995.1 Fimbriimonadales bacterium | reverse complement strand
CTCTAAGCACGGTCCCGTTTTTGAATCAGCCAGATGGCTAAGCCGATGCCAATCAGGTTCGGCAGGCTACTGGCGAGCAGAGGCGGAAGGGTACTGCGTCCCAGAATGATCAGGTAGCGTGCCAACACCCAATAGACAAAGATAATGCCCACACTGAGCGCAAAACCGGTTGCCGGGCTGGAACGCTGTGGGCGAATACCCAACGGCGCCCCCAAAAGCGCAAAGATGACACTGGCGAGGGGAACATTAATCTTATTGTACAGCTCCACCATGAGTTGGCGGATTTGCGCTTCATCGGCACCTTCACGCTCGAAGAAGGCAATCTGGTCACGCAGCTGACGAAACGAACGGGCATCCACCTCGGTTAGGAGCGCCTCAATCTGGACGGGGGTACGCCGAATCTGTACATTCAGCGTCGGCTCAGAGCGGAACACGGTGAAAGTGCCATACTGCCCCTCGGCTGTGCGCCACCAGCCATCGTACAACACCCACTCGTTGGCGTTAGTCCACTGGGCGCGCCGAGCATAAAGCACCACCTCTGGCTCCCGACGCTCGCCCGAACGGTACTTGAGCAGAGTAATCTGGAACAGCTCCTGGCTCACTGGGTCGCGTCCTCCCGCCACAATCACGAACGAGTCGAGCCGTCCTTCTTGGAACTGTGCGAAGCTGAAGGTCTGCTGTTCGGTCAGCTGGAGCGTTTTCAAGATTTCAGTTCGGATGGCACTGGCGCGCGCTGTTGCCCAGGGCACCAGCGTCTCGTTGAAGCCAATCGCAAACAGGCTCACCACAAGGCTCAAGCCGAACACCGGCATCATCAAGCGCAGGATGCTCGCTCCCGTCGAGCGCAGGGCGGTCACTTCCCAGTCCGAAGAGAGGCGTCCGAAGCCCAGCAGGGTCGCCAAGAGCATGCCCATCGGGAGCGTGCGCACGGCGATTTGAGGGATGTAGAGGAGAGCCAGCTCGATCACCAGCCTCAGCGGGATGCCACGCACGGCGTACTCGGTAATCATAAACACATAGCCGCCTGCGAAGATGAGCGTGGTAAACAACGCCACACCGAACAGCAACGGAGGGAACAGTTCGCGCAAGATGAGACGGTCTAACAGGCGCATCGAGTTGAGGATACCTCATCTGGAGCGGGCAGCGGGAATCGAACCCGCACCACCAGCTTGGAAGGCTGGAGCTCTACCATTGAGCTATGCCCGCTTAGCCTCTAATTTATACCCTACTTTGCTCGCCGATTGCAAGGGCACGATTCCCACTCGGCACACCTTTACGAAGGCGAAGCCCCCTTAGAGCCTGATAAGCGTCGCTGTACGGCTGGCAAGAGCCACTTGATAAGAATCCACACGACTTGGGGGTCTTTGCGTGCCCAGCGCAGGGCTTCACCCCAGCGTAGCTGCTTGACGGCGTTGGCAAACGGGGGATAGTAAGCATAGGCACGACGCCTACGAAAACTCGCCTTGAGCAAGCGACGCACCGCTGGCTGGGCTTGCGCCTCAGGAAGATTTGCCAAGTAGAGGTAAGACTGCTCTAACCAGTAGACCCACTGCTCGCCCCGATAAGTGCCTGTCAGCGAGTCGCCACGCAAGCGATAGTAGTACATCCCTTCAGGCAGCACCCCGAACCGCGCCCCTTTGAGCATCAATTCAATGTAGAGCGTGTAATCTTCCACACTGCGAAAGCCGGGCACCGAGCGAACTGCATGCTCCATCATAAATTGCCGCCGAATGAGGGGCTTACAGGAGGGATGCTCGCAGATGACCTCGTCAAGGGTGTAGATGCGAGGTGCCGAGGGCGGTTTACCGAAAGTGCTCCACCCTACACCATGCACTGTGCCGTCATCGGTGATAGACACCTTGAGGTCTGTCGCCATCTCTAACGCGTTCGCTTGGGCAAAATCGACCAGACGCTCCAGCCTCTGGGGAGCCATCCAGTCGTCGGTGTCTAACAGAGCGAGCCACTGACCGCGTGCCTCCTCAAACCCGCGGTTGCGTGTGCTACTCAGCCCAACATTCTGGGGATTGTGAATCAGGCGGATGCGCGAGTCGGACAAATAGCGCTCAATAACAGCTACGGTTCCATCGGTAGAGGCGTCATTGATGATGACCATCTCCCAGTCATCGATTGTTTGGTTGAGTACCGACTCGATGCACTGGGCGATGTAAGGCTCTACATTATAAGCGGGCATGATTACAGAGACAAGTGGTTCCCAATTCACTTGTTCCCCTCAATGCGTCGCTTGAAGTCCTCGATGGTGCGTCTCAGCCCTTCCTCCAGCGTGAACTTCGGTTCCCAGCCCAGCAGTTCCCGTGCGCGGGTGATGTCGGGGCACCGCTGTTTAGGGTCATCTGGTGTGAGGAACTCACGATAGACAATCTCGCTCTGGCTTCCCGTTAGGTCACGAATGATGCGAGCGAACTCCAGAATCGTGTGTTCCACAGGGTTGCCGATATTCACAGGCAGGTGATAATCGGTTTGTGAGAGGCGATAGATGCCCTCTACGAGGTCGGCGACATAGCAGAAGCTGCGGGTCTGGCTGCCATCGCCGTAGACAGTGATTGGCTCACCCTTGAGGGCTTGCGAGACGAAGTTAGGCACCACGCGCCCATCGTCCAGGCGCATCCGCTCACCGTAGGTATTGAAAATTCGCACGATACGGGTGTCGGCGCCCTTGTAGCGGTGGTACGCCATCACCAGCGCCTCTGCATATCGTTTCGCTTCGTCGTACACTCCCCGTACACCGATGGAGTTCACATTCCCCCAGTACTCCTCGTTCTGAGGGTGAACCAACGGGTCGCCATAGATTTCGGAAGTGGAGGTGATGAGGAACTTAGCCCCCTTTTCCAAAGCGATATTGAGGGCGACCTCCGTACCATAGGAACTGACCGTGAGCGTCTCCAGCGGGAGCTTCACAAAATCCACAGGACTGGCAGTGGAGGCTAAGTGGAACACATAGTCTACAGGTCCCTCAACCTGTAAGGGTTGGCGAATATCGTGATGGATAAATTCAAAATGGGGATGATTCATCAGATGCTGAATATTTTCACGCCTGCCTGTGAGCAAGTTGTCAATCACACAGACCTGCCAGCCTTCGTTCAAAAGACGCTCTGCCAAATGCGAACCTATAAATCCGGCGCCGCCCGTTACAATCGCTCGCTTCATGAGTCACCTCAAGCATCCAGAGAATATTGTACCACCCCTTGGGGCGACTTATGGTATGATTTTTACGGGTAGCGCCATGGAGAAACGACCATTAGTAAGCATCATCATCAACAACTACAACTACGAACGGTATCTGACACAATCTATAGAGAGCGCGTTAGCGCAAACTTATCATCCTATAGAAGTGATTGTTGTAGATGACGGCTCGACAGATGGCTCGCGTGACCTGATTGCTCGCTACGAAGGCAAGGTCAAACCGGTGTTCAAAGCCAACGGCGGGCAGGCATCCGCTTTCAACGCTGGTTTCCCCCATTCTCAAGGGGAGCTGGTGATGTATCTTGACGCCGATGACTATCTAAAGCCCAACGCCATCGAGATAGCGGTCGCCCACTGGAGAACAGGACTTGCGGTTCTTCAGTGGCGTCTTCAGGGAGCGGACCCTGAGGGTAAGCCGCTTGACCCTGTGTTTCCCAAACGCGCAGTGGGTATCAAGCGGGGCGATATTCGATCGGATTATGCTTGGACGGGCTACTATCCGCATCCGCCCACAAGTGGGATACTGTTCGCACGAGCCACACTGGCTGAAATCTTGCCGATTGACGAGCAGAAGTGGCGTATTTCGGCAGATGCGCCTCTGTACACCATCGCGCCTTTCTTGGGCGAGTTAGAGTTTGTGGATGAAATATTGGGCTACTACCGCCTCCACGGTGCCAACCTCTGGAATAACCCGAAACCTGACCTCAAGCGCTTGATGCGTTCAGTAGAACATGAGCAAGCAAAAGCCGAAATGATTAGGCACTATGCAACGCAACAGGGTATCAGGGTCAATCCTAATCTGGGGTTTACGAATCCGGGCTATGTGCTTCAAAGGCTTCTGCTGTTGATGTTGGGGCACCGCGCGCCCGGTATGGAACACGACACGGTTAGCGATTTGGCGCGCAAGGGGATTCGCGCCGCACTTACCTACCCTTATGAGCTACCCATCAAATCACGACTGCGCCTTGTCCAACTGTTCGCCTCCGCATGGGTACTGCCTAAGGAGCGTGTTCTGTGGGCGATTATGCGACGCGCTTACTCGCGTGCCACGCACGAGCAGCTGGAAGACCTTCTGAACCAAGCGCGAGTGGCGCTGTCGGCAAACGCTTAGTCTGGAGAAGCGATCTCCACTAAGATAGCCCCTTCCTGAACAATCTCGCCCTCTTTGGCGTTGAGCTGGCGTACCGTGCCCTCAAACGGAGCGTAGAGGGCTTGTTCCATCTTCATCGCCTCCAGCACCAGGAGACGCTGCCCTGCCTCCACACGGTCACCGACCTGCACCAGCACTTTGGTGATAAGCCCAGGCATCGGCGCGGTCAATAGCCCATCCGCGGAACCGTGTTGGGTCGTGCTTCCCACTGGGCGGGGACGCTGGAACCGGTAGAGCCTACCCCGATAGAGAATCTGAACCTCGTTCAGGGTTTGGTGATAAGCAACCTGCCAATGTCTTTGCCCATCACTTAGGACAATCAAGCCTGTCCCTAAGGTCGTTGCGCTGGTGAGCGTGTAGGTTGTG
>JBDNDR010000019.1:0-12788 GCA_046718995.1 Fimbriimonadales bacterium | reverse complement strand
CAGGCTGTCCCATACCTCAAGGAAGCGTGCGAGCGTCTCGGCGGGCATGAGGATTTCGCACCTTTTTGCTGGAGCCTGTATATCGAGAGTCTCAATCGGCTGAATCGCTATACCGAAGCCTTGACCGTTGCCCAGCATGCGGCGAGTATCTGTCCCGCTCCCCAAGTGTACTATGCCAAGGCACTCGCTCATCTTGCGGTTGGGGACTATGAACAAGCTGTCCGTGACCTCCAAGAGGCGCGTGAAGAGGCAATCCGGCGGGGCTGGCTGAACCCCGACGGCGTGACACTCAATTCGTCAACGAACTTTTTGGGCGACCTCGCTACGCTCACTCACAAGTGGCGGCTTGCGATGGTGCAGGCGTTGGAACATCTCGGACAGCACGACGCCATCCACGCACTGTTCAACGAAGGGCAGGGTACCCCCGAAGAGCCTTACATCCGCCTCCACTATGCGCGCTGGCTGATAGGTCAAGGACAGCTGGAAGAGGCAGACCGGTGGCTTCAGTTTGTGGAGCAAGCCCCCGATCTCCGCAAGGAGGCGCTGTTGGTTCGTGCCAGCCTATGGTGGGAACTGAGGGACTACGCGCGTGCCCTGGCACACTTCAAAGCCCTGCACGAACTGGAGCCGACCAACGAAGAGTATTGGCAACACTGTTATGAATGCGCTGAGCGAACCAGTAATCTTACGGAGGTGGCGGAGGTTTTCGAGCGGTTAGAGCGTGCTGGCTATGCGCTCAGTGCGGATATGTACATCAACTGGGGGCGCGCCCTATGGCAGATGAAGCACTATGAGGGCGCAATCCGTCGGTTCGCTCAAGCCATAGAGAAAGACCCCAACAACGCCAACGCCTTCTTCAACGCAGGGGATGCCCTCTACCAACTGGGCGCCTACCTCGAAGCGTCAGATGCCTACTCTGCCGGACTGGAACGCGACCCGATGAACGCCCAAGCCTGGTTCACTCTGGGCAACTGCTACTTCCGATTGGGAGTATACGACGCGGCGCGCATCGCTTTCGAGCAAGCACTCAACTTCGACCCGACCCACTCAGCCGCTCAGCACAATCTGGAGTTGACACGCGAGCGAATCAAAATCACTGCGGCTTAGATGAGGTGTGTCAAGGCTTTGACATCTTTTTACACGCTCAGGTCAAAGCCTTGACACTGGGTTTGACAGGTTGGCGCTCCCTCAACAGCCACTGCCAAACGCAAACAACACAGTCAGTAAGTCAGCGTCGTCCACCACGCCATCGCGATTGACATCGGTGTCGCGATTGCATCCGCTGGTGCCGAAGTCAAACAACACCGCGAGCAGGTCGGCGTCATCTACACAGCCATCTCCATCGACATCGCCTTGCGGTGGGGCACCGATGATGTGAAGGTAGTCAAACCATGCGACAGGAGGATTGGTGCCGCTCCAGCCTGCAGTGTCCGTGTAAAGCCCCACAAAGCCGCCGCTTTGAATAATTGACTGTAAAACGGGGAAGGCGAGCGGCGACAGGGGCGAGCCGTTCAGCGCGCGCCAGCCTTGCCGGTCTTCCAAATCGTAGTAAAACTCGATCGCTCCGTTCGGCTCACGCTGACGGATGAGCAAGCGCACGGTGTCGGTGGTACTGGACGACCAGCTGTTGGGGGATATTAAACCCGCAAACTGATACTGCCCCGCCTGCTCCACGCCTGTGCTGACATAATAGTTGCCGTTGGAGGGGTCTATCACGAGGTGGAAGTTGAAATAGTGGTCGGCATCACGGAAGAGTTTTAGCCCCGCCTGCACATAGGCTCCTGAAGCCCCGTTGCGCTGGATGCGTACCCGCGTTTCAATGCGCCAATCGGCTCTCAGAGCAGTCACCGGCACACTGGGCACATTGCGGATGGAGTTGAAGCCCTCGTAGAGTGTGCCCGGCTGGAAAGTAATCCGAAGCCACTCGCCTGTGAACTGGACTCGGCTGGCGTCCAGTGTGTTCGTGGGTGAGTTTGCAGGTACATTCCATCCCCACGGGGAGGAGAGACTCCCAGAGAGGAAGTCTTCCTCCACCGACTGGGGATGAACGGAGGTACAACCGAGCATGACGAAGCCGATAAGGAGCCAGCGCATCATAAGCGACCTCAGAGCGGAATGAACACGAACCGCGAGATGATGACCTCCACCTCGCGCCCATTAGTCGGAGGCTGCCCATCGAACAGCCACAGGTTGATGCGCGGGTTCTCGTTGCCCGGCACAGGGCGCGTCGGTCCGGAGTAAGTCCATTCGGTATGGATATATTTGGGGTCGGGTGGCGGAATGCGGTGTCCCCGAACGCTCTGGAACACAATTCGGCTCGGCTCCCAACGGAACCAATGCACCGACTTCGGGGTGTTCGCGAGCCAGTTGAAAGTGTGTTGGGGCGCCGAACCCCCACTGAAAGGCATAATTGTGTAGAAGCCGTTCGGACCCGTCGGACCCTGAAACCGGGCGAACTCGATATCGATCTCGCGGTGTGCGTAAGCGGGGTCGTCGCTCCAAGTAAACAGCCCCAGCACGACTCGTGGGTCTAAGTCGTGAACCTCGCTGTCTAAATAGAAGCGGTAGGTTCCGTAGCCGAGTGAGCGTGTGTTGATGACTTCGGCACAGTCCCAACGGTTGCCCGTGCGAGTGATTTTGAGGTGGAGCCGTCCTTGCGAGTCGACCCACACATTACAGTCCGAGTCCGAGAAGAAGTTGGGCCCGGGTCCAACGGGCGTTGTATGTCGCTTCACCCGCCAGTTGAACCCGGAGAACTGGATTGTGCGCGTGTATTGCATCGCTTTAGCGGACATTCGGGTCAAAGGTATCGCCACCGAGTTGCCAGTTGATGGGTTGGATAGCGCCGCGTCGCATCGCCTTGACATGTCCATCTGCCCAGACAATCACAGCGGTCTTGCCTCCGTGTCGGTAGCGCACCTGAAATGCGGCGTTCAGGTTTGCACCTAACCCGTTGAAGTCGCGGTCGATGGTGTCCCACTCGGTGTCGGTTGCGGCGAAGTTGCCACCCCACCCTTGAAGCCGACCGGGCGTCCACCAGTAGAGTGCCCCACAGTTGCCCGACCACTCGGCATTTTGTGTACCGTCGCCATAGATAATGGTCTGAGCTGGACGGCTGAGCAGAGCGAGTGGTGCCGGCATGCAGGGGTTCAATCCACTGGAGCACTGCCAAGTGGCACCACTTCCCGACGCCGTACCATTTCCACCGATACGCTCGCTCATTGAGTAGGCAAGAGCGTTTCGGTGAGTCGCTGAGGGACAGCTGCGTACCTGTGGAGCAGGGCGTTGACTGTTGGCTCCGTCGGTGTAGGTCTCAAAGCGTCCCTCGCCCATGTAGGGCGAAATCAGGAAGTGCCAGATAATCTCGCGCCCCAGTGTGGAGAACGCATTGAGGTAGCCGATGGGGTAGACCTCGTTGTAGTCTTGGAGATACATCTGGGTTGCCAATCCGACTTGACGGGCGTTGGAACTGCACTGGGTCTTGCGCGCACTTTCACGCGCTTGGGCGAACACGGGGAATAGGATTGCCGCCAGTATCGCAATAATCGCAATCACGACCAGAAGCTCTATTAAAGTGAAGCCATTCCTGCGCATAGTTCATCACCTTGTGGAAGTAGGGAGGGGTACGCCCCTCCCTAAGTGCGTTGGGTTTAGCATCCCGTACCAAACTCAAAGAGTACGGTGAGTAGGTCAGCATCGTCCACGATGCCGTCGCCGTTGACATCCTCATCCAAGCAGGTACCGCTGTTGCCGAAGCCGAACAGCACGGCGAGCAGGTCGGCATCATCTACACAGCCATCGCCGTTCACATCGCCCGCCGAGGCGCGCGTCTGGACAGGCAGGTTCGTTTCAAAATAGTCAAACTCAAAAGTGTCGGTTTGACCGCTGCCCGCATTGTCAGTGTAGACCCCCACGCGCACCGTACCCGCTTGACTGATGAGGTTCTGAATCCAGTTGTATTGCCGGCTCCCCTCGGGATAGATACCCCCGTTGAAGCCGTCAAAGAGCACCCAGTTGCCTCCTGTGTTCGAGCTGGAGTAGTACAGCTCAATCTGGGGCACCGATGAGTTGTGTACAATCTTCAAGCCAATCCACTCGTCTGCAGGGGTGGGGAGCCAGCTGTTGCTGACGCGCTCGCCCCATTCAAAGTTGTCGTTCTCCTCCAGATTCGTGGAGCCGTACACATTGTTGGTCTGGTTGAAGGCATCGCGCGTAATCAGCAGCTGGAAGTAGTTGTCGGCGCCTGTCGCAATCACGATACCAGCTTGGACATAGTTGAATACACCGATGTTCGTCCAATCCGTGCGGAAACGGGTCTCAATATACCAGTCGGCAGGGGCAGTGCCTTGAACAATCAAGCTGGGCACATCGCGGTGGACATTGAAACCGGAGAACATACCCCCATCGCGCATCTGGATTTGCAGGGTTCCTTCTTCTGAAGAGAACGAGACAGCGGTCGGGTCGAGTGTGCAAAACGGGTTGTTGTTCGGGAGTGTCCATGTCCATCTTAGGTTCGGGGCAAAGTTGCCGAAAGAGAAGTCGTCGCGGTAGGATTGAACATACGCTGTGCTAAGTAGGCATAGAGCCGTTGTAAGAGCGATTAGGTGTTTCATCATTGAACCTCCTTCATTTGAGAGTGATTGGGGCGTCTCTGCCCTCCAAGCAGGTTCGCCACCGAGGACCGCACAGTCAATGAGCCGTCTATCAGGGTTGATGCAACCGAGTTCGTCTCGCTGATAATCTGCTGGAACAGCATCTGGGATGCCAGATAGCCCACGCGCACCTTGTCGTGGTAGACCGTGGTCAGGGTCGGAGCAATCGGGTGGAACAACGGCTCATCGTCAAAACCCGCAACGGAGATGTCGTCAGGCACGCGAACGCCCAGTTCCGTGAGTTGCTGCATAAAGCCCACCGCCGACCCATCATTGGCGCAGAGGACGACCGTCGGAATCTGACCACAGGCTAAAATCTGTTGCGCGGCACGCCGTCCCGACTCGATGGTGTAGTTGCCTTGTACAATCCACTCTTCACGCGGATGAATTCCGTAGTCGGCTAAGGCTTGGCGGAACGCTCGCTCGCGCTGATGCGCGCTCCAGTGAAGCGGATGCCCCTTCACGAAGCCAATCTTTCGATGTCCCTGTGCCAGCACCCACTCCACGAGCATACGCATCGCCCGCTCGTTGTGGATGTCCACATAGGGGATGCCGTATTCTTCGGGGAGAGTGCTTCCGACAGATACTGCGGGGATTGGCAGATGTTTGTGCCATTCCAGTAGAGGCGATTCCATCACCGGAGCCAGCAGGAGCGCGCCGTCAAGACTCGCCGATTCGATTCGGCTCCAGAGATATTTCGGTTGCTCGTTGACGAGGGTGATAATTTTAATGTCGTAGTCCTGCTGAGTGAGGAAATCGGTCGCCCCTTCCAAGATGGGGAGCGCATAGTCGTTGCGTGTGATACGCGAGTGGTGGGGTTCCAGCACTAAGCCGATGGTGTGGGTAATCTGTTTCGCCAGCCCACGCGCCAGCAGGTTCGGTCGGTAGCCCAACTGCTCGGCTGCGACCAAGACTTTTTGCACCGTCTCTTCACGGTACAGTTCGTGGCGCCCTTGCAGGATGTTTGAGGTGGTCGTCATCGAACATCCTGCGTACTGTGCAACATCGCGTAGTGTCGGTCTCCGAGTCCTCATTGCCCTCAGTCTTTGGGAGCGTTCCCAAAGTCTCACCTGAAACTTATGGAAGCGCTTCCATCCACATTATAGCACATTTTTTGGCAATTGTCAAGGGGGGAGAAGGCAATTGAGGGGAGGCAATCCGGCTGATCTTGCGCCATCGCTACTCAGCCGGTTGCCTATAGGAAACTACTCACTCACAACACGCAGTCCCAGCACCTGCATAAACTTTGCCAGCCAATCCGGATGGGCGGGCCAAGCGGGTGCGGTGACGAGCTTGCCATCGACGATTGCCTTGTCAGCGGGTATCTCTTCGTAGTGCGCTCCCGCTAAGGTGAGCTCGGGACCGACTGCAGGGTAAGCCGTTGCCGTGCGTCCTTTCATCACGCCTGCGGCGGTCAGCACTTGCAGACCGTGACAGATGGATGCGACGGGTTTGTTGGTCTCAAAGAAGTGGCGAACCATCTCCAGCACTTTGGGGTCGCGCCGAATATATTCTGGGGCGCGTCCACCGGGGATAACCAACGCATCGTAGTTTGCGGGGTTGACCTCATCAAACGAGTAGTTCAGGGTGAAGTTATGACCGGGCTTCTCCGAGTAGGTCTGGTCGCCTTCAAAGTCGTGGACAGCGGTGCGCACTTTCTGACCGGCACGCTTACCCGGACACACGGCGTGAACCTCACAGCCAATCATCTGCAGCGCTTGAAACGGAACCATCACCTCGTAGTCTTCTACGAAGTCCCCAACCAACATCAGAATCTTCCGCATAGAAGCCTCCTTGAAGCGCGCCTTCGCGCCTCGCTTAATTCTACCCACTTTGCAGGATTGAACTGCTTGAGAAAGAATCGAACAGATAGGAGGCAACGATGCGTAGGCGACAGAGCGCGAACGAGATGATTCGGATAGCGATTATTGGTGCTGGCGGGATTGGGCGGCATCACTATGGACAGTTCAACCGGCTGAGCAACCAGTGTCGGATTGTGGCAATCGCCGATGTGTACCAGAAACACCTAGACGAGTTCCGCACGGCAACAGGGCGGCAAGATTTGGAAGCTTATACCGACTATCGCCAGATTTTAGACCGCAAGGATGTGGACGCTGTCGTGGTGGCTACCCCTGACCACTGGCATGCGAAGATGACTATAGACGCGTGCGAGGCGGGCAAGCATGTGTTCTGTGAGAAACCCGCGATGCACAATATTGCGGAGGGGTTAGCGATGGTGCATGCGGCGCGGGAACACAAGCGAGTGGTCGCCATCGGTCTACAACAGCGTAGCGGCGAGCATTTTAAGGAGGCGGTGGAGATTGTGCGCTCTGGGCGGCTCGGCAAAATCACGATGGTACACTGCTGGAATGTGGGCAACGAGGCACCCAACGGGATTGGCAACCCACCCGACGAGCCCCCGCCACCCGGACTGGACTGGAACATGTGGCTCGGACCAGCCCCCATGCGCCCTTACAACCGCAACCGCTGTATTTATCACTTTCGCTGGTTCTGGGACTACGCAGGCGGCAAGGTCGCGGACTGGGGTGTGCATCTGATGGATATTGCGCTCTGGGCGATGAACGAGACCGACCCAACAGAGATTAGCGCGACGGGTGGCAAGTTCGCCCTGAACGACAATCGCGAGACGCCCGACACGGTGGAGTGCCTGTTCCGCTTCAAAGATTGGGTGCTTATCTATTCGCATCGCGCTGCAAATGGCTACCCGATGAACGGGCGGGGCTACGGCACGATGTTCTTCGGCACGAACGGGAGCCTGTTTGTAGACCGTGGTGGGCTGGAGGTTCATCCCGACGGCGAGCGGATGCCCGCCTATAAGCGCGGTGGCTCGGCGCAGAGTGAACCCCACGCCGAGAATTTCCTGGCGGCGATTCGCGAGGGCACCCCGCTGGCGTGTGATGTAGAGGCGGGTGTACGGTCTACCATCGTGCCGTTGCTGGGCAATATCGCCTATCGCACGGGCGAGACCATCCGATGGGACGCCAAACGCTGTCAGGTGATTGGGAGCCGCAATGCAACAGCACTCTTCAGCCGCAACTGGCGCGCCCCGTGGGGCATCCCAAGACGCTATATCAAGCCGATTTAGCCGCCACGAGGTACACTCTCAGTTTGAGGAGACTGCTATGGAAAAGACAAGTTTGCCCAGCTGGGATATGAGTGTGGTCTATCCGGGTTTGGATTCGCCCGAGTTTGAGCGCGATTTTCGGAGTTTTGTGCGGGCGTTAGACGAGCTGGAAGGTATGTTCGACAACGCCCAGATCGACCGTACCGAGCATCCGCTGAAGCCGGAGTTGGCGGTACAGGTGTTTGAGGCGGTTGTGCCGGCGTTCAACAGCTTGAACGATCAGGCGTGGACACTCGGAGCGTATATCTACAGCTTCATCACGACCGACTCGCGCGACGAGTACGCTCAAATGCGCCTGAGCGAGATGGAACGCCAGAGTGTGCGTCTGTCCAAGCTCAGCACGCGCCTTACTGCTTGGGTCGGCACGCAAGATACCGAGGCGTTGATTGAGCGTTCTGAGTTGGCACGCGCGCATGCCTATTGGGTTCGCCGGAGCCGTGTGCTGGCAGAGCATATGATGTCGCCGGCAGAGGAGGCGCTGGCGACCGAGATGAGCCTCACAGGCAGTAGCGCTTGGAGCAAGCTGTACGGGAACCTCAGCTCCCAAATCACGGTGGAGGTGGCAATTCGGGGCGAGACACAACGGCTTCCAATGAGCATGGTGCGCAACTTAGCCTATGACCCAGACCGCACCGTGCGTGAGGCGGGCTACCGCGCCGAGTTGGAAGCTTGGCAACAGCATGCGCTCCCGATTGCCAGCGCGCTCAACAGCATCAAGGGCGAAACGAACCTGCTGATGCGGCGGCGTGGATGGCGCGACGCGCTGGAAGCCTCGCTCTTTCGCAACGCTATCGACGAGGCGACACTGGACGCGATGATGACTGCGGCGCACGAGTCGTTCCCCCATTTCCGACGCTACCTGAAAGCCAAAGCCCACGCGCTCGGTATAACCCAGTGCGCTTGGTACGACATCTTCGCACCCGTCGGCAAAGGAGGGCGGCAATGGGAGTATGACGAGGCGAAACAGTTCATTATTGAGCAGTTCGGTACCTACTCCCAGAAGATGAGCGATTTCGCACGCCGAGCGTTTGAAGAAGACTGGATCGACGCGCCACCGAAGCCGGGCAAGCGGGATGGAGCCTTCTGTATGCGCCTACGCAAGGACGAGTCGCGCATCCTAACGAACTATAAGCCTGCCTTCGGCGGGGTCAGCACCTTAGCCCATGAGCTGGGGCACGCCTACCATAACTTGTGTCTGGCGGAGCGCACTTTCCTTCAGCGTCAGACGCCGATGACACTGGCGGAGACCGCAAGCATCTTCTGTGAGACGATTATTCGCCAGTCCGCCCTCCAGCACGCCGACCGAGAGGAGCAGGTGGCAATCTTGGAAGCCTCGTTACAGGGAGCGTGCCAGGTGGTGGTCGACATCACCAGCCGATTCCTGTTCGAGAAGACGGTGTTTGAGCGCCGCCATGAGCGGGAACTGAGCACTTCGGAGTTGTGTGAGATTATGCGCAACGCCCAGCTGGAAACCTACGGCGATGGTTTAGACCCCGAAGCGCTCCACCCGTTCATGTGGTGTGCGAAGCCCCACTACTACGGTAGTGCGTTCTATAACTATCCCTATATGTTCGGACTCTTGTTCGGATTGGGGCTGTATGCGCTCTACTTGGATGACCCCGACGGTTTCCGCTCACGGTATGACGACCTGCTCTCCTCAACAGGACTGGCGGATGCGCAGACGCTGGCTCAGCAGTTCGGTTTTGACCTGAGTACTCCGACCTTCTGGCGCAACAGCTTAGAGGTCATCCGAACAGATGTAGACCGATTCGCTGAGCTGGTCGGCGCGTAGGAACCTGTTCCGAGATTGGGCTGATGAAGCGGGGGTGAGCAGATTTCACCTCCGCTTCTGTTTAGGAGAGGAAGGAACTCTCTCCAATTTCACAGGTATAATCTGTCAGGGTGTGTTCCATGCGAAATCGTGTAGCGTTGTTTCTTGGGCTGATGCTGTTGGTGGGGATGGGCGTTCCCCAAACGACTCAGCGTCCTGTGTACTATATCCAGTTCAAAGAGATAGTCCATCGGGCGTCGGCGGACTATCTGATTCGGGCGTTGGAGGAGGCATCCCAGCAGAGAGCCGAGCTGTTTTTGGTCTTGTTGGACACGCCGGGCGGTGAGCTTCAAGCCACGCGCGACATCACCAGTGCCTTGCTGAATAGCCCTGTCCCAACGGCGGTGTTTGTGTATCCTTCGGGTTCACGCGCAGGCTCGGCGGGGGTGTTCATCACGGTATCTGCCCATGTCGCTGCGATGGCGCCGGGAACGAATATCGGCGCTGCCACGCCGGTCTCGGGCGACGGCGGCGACATTCCCGAAGACCTCAAGCGCAAGGTGATGAATGATACGATTGCCTACGCCAAGGCGATTGCCCAACAGCGCGGGCGCAACGAGGAGTGGGTGGTGAAAGCGGTGACCGAAGCCGCCTCGATCACCGAAACGGAGGCGCTCAAGCAAAATGTGATTGACCTCGTTGCCAACAGCCCCGCCGACCTTTTGCGGCAGATCGACGGGCGCAAAGTCAAACTCCAAGATGGGCGCACCCTCACGCTCAGCACGAAGGGCGCCCCCCTGCGCGAGGTGCCCAAGAGTTGGCGTGAGGTCTTGCTCAACTTTCTGGCAAACCCGAATGTGTTTTACATCCTGATGATTCTGGCGGTCTACGGTATCTTAGGTGAGCTGCAGAACCCCGGTGCGACTTTTCCAGGGGTGGTTGGGGTGATTTCGCTCTTGTTGGCACTCTATGCCTCCTCAGTTCTGCCGGTGAATGCGCTGGGCGTGGCGATGATTGTGCTCGCTTTTGCGCTGTTTCTGATAGACCTGTTCTCCCCCAGCCATGGGGTACTCACTTTCGGGGCGATTATTGCGTTCACTATCGGTTCTGTCATTTTATTCCAGTCCGACTCGCCGGTGATGCGCGTGAGTTTGTGGTTGATTGTGTCGATGACCGCGCTCACGGGTGGCACTTTCCTCTATATTGCTTACTCTGGGGTGCGTGCGCAGTTTCGGCGGAAGGTAAGCGGTTCTGAACGGCTGATTGGGATGACAGGCACGGTGCGTGCTCCGCTCAATCCAGAGGGGCAGGTGTTTGTGGACGGCACGCTCTGGCGCGCAGTTGCCTTAGATCCCCCCGTTGAGGAGGGTGAGATGGTGCAGGTGGAGCGCGTGGAGGGCTTGAAACTCTATGTGCGCTGGCTTCCTTCGCCCTATAATGGTTCTAAGCCTGAGGTGGAAGCCGAGGCGAAATCTGTCGACTCCCCCAGCGAGACCACCACTCCCTCGGCATAACGGATGTTGCGCACGCGTGTTCTCACGGCTCTGGTGGGGATACCCCTGTTCGTGGGGATTTTGGCGATACCCGGTGGCTGGGCGTTTGCGCTGGCTGGGAGCTTGGTGAGCGTGCTGGGGGCTATGGAGTTTGCGCGCGCCTATCACTCGGTGCGTGGCGAAACGGCTTCGCCTGTGCTACTGATGGCAGGAGCGTGTTTACCGTTTCTCACATGGTGGATGCCCACGCTGGCGTTGGAGCCGTATCTGCTGGGCGCGATGGGGCTTGCTTTTTTATGGGCGCTCGCTCAGGTGTGGCGTCGTGGCACGCTACCCATCGCTCAGAGTTTGGGGCTGGGGCTACTCGGCTTTTTCTATATCGGTTGGCTGATGAGTTTCGTTGTTCGCTTGCGCATGCCAACGGAACCGATGGCGCTGGGCACGCTAACGGTGGAGCAGGGGATTGGGTGGGTGATGTGGTTGATGGCGATGCTGTGGGCGGGCGATTCCAGTGCTTACTTTGTGGGTCGCGCGATTGGGAGGCGCAAGCTCGCTCCTGCGCTCAGTCCCGGTAAAACTGTTGAGGGTGCCTTAGCGAACTTGGGCTTTTGTATGCTCGTTGGTTGGTTGGGGGCTGGATGGGTTGGGGTGGCGCCGGCTGTGGGGCTGATTGCAGGGACGGGTGTGGGGCTTTTGGGGCAGCTGGGCGACCTGTTCGAGTCGGCGCTCAAGCGTTCGCTCGGTGTGAAGGATTTCGGGAGCCTGCTTCCCGGACACGGAGGCGTGCTTGACCGCTTCGATAGTCTTCTGTTCAGTGCGCCTTGGGTCTATTGGCTTCTTCAGCAGGTAGGGAAGTTGTAATCGGCGTTGAACTCATGTGTTGATGGAACGCATCCTCTCGCAACTTCGCACGGCCGCGTTAGTCCTTGGTCCGCTGTTTGCTGTTGCACCCTTGTTCATCCCCCCGCCCGCTGAGTTGCCTGTTCCTGCGTGGCGTTTGGTGGGGTTGACCGCTTGGATGGCGCTGTGGTGGTTCTCGGAGTGTGTGCCCATCCCTGCGACGGCGTTGGTTCCGCTGGTGTGGATGCCTCTGGTGGGCATCGCGGACGAAAAGCAGGTTGCCAGCCGCTATGCCGACCCGATCATCTTTCTCTTTTTGGGTGGGTTTCTGATTGCGTTGGGGATGCAGAGGTGGGGGCTCCATCGGCGGATTGCTTTTGCGATTGTGAGCCGTTCGGGCAACACGCCCGCTCAGGTGGTGGGCGGGTTTATGCTGGCGACGGCTTTCCTCTCGATGTGGGTTAATAACACCTCCACGACGATGATGATGTTCGCGGTGGCGCTATCGGTCGTGGAGTGGGTGCGCAGTAGCACGCAGGGGAGTGAGGACACCCACAAGTTTGGCGTCGCGTTGATGTTGGGGATTGCTTACTCGGCTTCCATTGGCGGTGTCGGCACTTTGATTGGTACGGCTCCGAACGCCTTGCTTGCAGGCTTTCTGCGCGAGAACTACAACTATGCGCTGAACATGGCGAACTGGCTCTTTGTGGGGCTGCCGTTTGTGGGGCTTATGCTCCCGTTTTGTTGGTTCTGGCTCACGCGCATCCAATTTTATGCTAAAGGCTTGAACTTTGATACTATTAAGGAGCGGTTAGCCCAGGAGCGTGCGCAGATGCCGCCGATGTGTGCGGCGGAGCGATGGGTTCTGGGAATTTTTCTATTCGCAG
>JBDNDR010000189.1:0-4721 GCA_046718995.1 Fimbriimonadales bacterium | reverse complement strand
ATGACGCCGATGGGAATGTGATAGTGCGTCGTGCGAACGGGGAGACTTGGCAGTTGGGTTATGACAGCGAGGGCAATCTGACGAGTTTGCGCAAGGTGGGCGAAGCGGTAGGCTGGGAGTATCAGTATGATGGGTTAGGTCGTCGTGTGGGTGCGGCGCGTGGAGGCGTGGGACATCGGTATCTGTACGGTGCGGGTGACACGCTTTTGGCGGAAGGCTCTGGACGCAACTGGGTATACTACGGCTACGGTGGGGCGATGTACCGTGCGAATGAGACCTATCAGCACTGGAACCTGCGGGGAGACTTGGTAGCGCAGTCCAGCCCTGCAGGGGAGTTCAGCCCTGCCCCCATCACCGACGCGTTTGGCGATTGGGTGGCAGGGAACGGCGCCCGCCCGACCTACGACTGGAACGGCGCGTGGGGGTATCGGAACGAGCCGTTCACAGGTGGCTTGCAGAAGGTGGGGGTGCGGTGGTATGACCCGGTGGTGGGCAGGTTCCTCCAACAAGACCCGTGGTTGGGAGATATTTATGCTCCTCTCACGCTGAATGCCTATGCTTACTGTCTGAACGACCCTGTGAACGCGGTAGATCCGAGTGGGCGAATACCTCTACTGCTGGTTGCCGCCATCGGTGCTGGAGTAGGGCTTGCTTTAACCGCGGCAGCGGATTACTGGTGGGATGGGGATCACAAGTTGAATTGGCCTTGGTGGACTTATGTTGTAGGAGGTGCTGCGGGGGCGGCTACAGGACTCTTGTTAGGCACGTGGTCGGCTGCCGGGGCAACCACAGTAACGATTTGTCGCGCTGGCAGCCCTATAATGCCTGGCCAGTGGGTTCAAATTGGACTACCTAGCGTAGGTACTTGGATCAGGCCAGGAATGGTTCAATATCTTTCTTATACAGAATACATGAGTAAGATATATATTTTGGGAAATGTGCCCAAGTCAGCGCTTGCCCCACCACCGGGATTGCAAATTTGGAAATGGACACTTGGTCAGCGCATCTATCGACCTTGAGAGAGGGGGATGTGATGATCAGTGTGAGTGAGGTATTATCTTTTGCTGCAATTGTTTTCTTTAGTATTCCGTTTGTGATTGCCATACTCATTGATATTACGAATGTATATGCATTTATTGTTCAAATAATGTATTTGATATATCAAATTAGGTATCTGAAGAAAGAAAAGTTTTACTCGATACGTTACATTCCTTCGGCTGTAGTAGGCATTCCGTTGATTTTTTATTTTATCTTTATTTTTATTATGTTTACATTTGCGTACGCATCAGAAAAAAGCAAACATTTATTTATTAAATTTGCTATAGTGGGAGCTATTTTTTCTGTTTTTCATATTATATTTAATAGTCTTTTCATTATGGTAGTACGAAGACTTTTGAGAGTGAGAACTGAGTTGTTCGCCCAGCAGACAGGCAACCCTTTGCTCGTACATCTGCAACATCATCGGTTCCAACAAGCCCACGCTCTCTTATCACCCATCGCCCAAGCTCGCTATTCTCCAAAAGCCCTTGAGCAGAAATGGCGTCTGCTGGAAGGTGCCGTCGGCACGGTACAAAGTTGGCGGGTTTCGTTCTTATGGTTTTGGACCGAAACCGAGAACATCTTCGCTCGCCTTACTTATCGTTTGAAGGGCTCGGGTGGGGAGGCGGATATTGAGTTGCGCTTGCGCACCTATGATAATCACTGGCAGGTTGAGGAGGTAGAATTCGGCAGGGTTAGGTAGTCGATTCTTGGTACAGTAATGGGCACTCCTACTCTGATTACGCAGGCGTTTAGGGATTGGGTGAGCGGGGTTCGTGAGACCCACGACTGGAACAGTGCGTGGGGCTATCGGAACGAGCCGCTCACAGGTAGCTTGCAGAAGGTAGGGGTGCGGTGGTATGAGCCTGTGGCAGGCAGGTTCCTCCAGCAAGACCCGTGGTTGGGTTCGGTGTATGCCCCGCTCACTTTGAATGCGTATGGGTATTGTGGGAATGACCCTGTGAACGCGGTGGATCCGAGTGGAGAGGTGATTGAGACGCTTTGGGATGCTGGAAACATCGCCTATGATATCGCCACAGGAAGCTGGGATGATTTGGCTTGGGACGTTGCTGCATTACTTATTCCTTTCGTACCGGCGGGAGCCTCCAAAGTTCCTAAACTGATTAAGAGATTTACTCCCGACCAGGAGACCTTGATAGATCTGGCGAAGGAAGCAAAGAAACGCAAAAAACCTCTCACTATGGAAGAAGTGCAACGCTTTAAGGAATGGTGCGATGAATATGGTACCAGATTTAGGGATCCTGAAGTGCATCCAAGACGTCCTTTCGGATGTAAACCGCATATTCACGTCGGTTCTATAGACCATATTTTGGTAAGATGGGGATAAAACGATGCGCAAGGAGTATACCATTCTAAGCGAGCCAACGGGTGAGGAGTACCGTTCCCTCCTGCGGGCTCTGTTCCCATTCAGCAGACAGGTGCTATTAGTCGTTCGCTCCACTGCACCTCTCAGTGAGTTTGGGAGACAAATCCTCAAAGAATTAGAGAAGGATCTGGTATTGCAAGAGAAGCGTTGTGAATGGCCGGGTACGCGGCTCTTGGGGCATACCGCTACGGTTTATATTTTCGCTCTCACGAGTCATTGTTTAGATGTTTTGGTTTGTAGAGCTGATCGTCTATACCAGTGGCAACAGCCCACTCTTCCTGAGGACCTGTGCTTTCTGCGGAACGAAATGGACCCTGTGCTGACGACGATTGCTCACGAGCGTGATGCGTGGTTAACTGTGTCTGAGGAGGAAAAGGATAAGTTGCTCTCTGCTGTACCGAGCTTGAAATTAGGAGCCGATGGTTGAAGACCTTCTTGCGCAAGGAATACCCCAGTCTCTTGATAACGGCTTAGGGCGTCGTGTGAGTGCAGAGCGTGGGGGTAGTGTGCATCGGTATCTGTACGGTGCAGACAACACGCTGTTGGCGGAGGGTTCTGGGAGCAACTGGGCATATTGTGGTCACGGTGGCGCTATGTACCGCCTGAATGAGACCTACCAGCACTGGAACCTGCTGCGCCGTAAATCTTGTGGGGGGTCTAAAAACCGCCACAACAGGTGGGATTAAGCAAGCAATCCGCTAAAAAACGCCCAAAAAACGCGCTTTGAAGAGGAAAAACATTCCATCGACCTCTCCATACGCCTCTTGTTTCTTAACCTGCTCTTAATCTTGCTCGACACTGCAGGAATCGGCGCAGGCATGTGCTATCCTATTAGCCACCCTTAGGAAGCAGGGATGCCGTATGAGTAGGCGCAAGGACGATGAATCGGTGGAACAACTTCGGCTCGGAGAGGACATTCACTCCGCTCAGATCCGGCGTGCGTGGCGCAATGTGTATCAAGCGCTCATCCACACAGCTACGCCTTCCACTCAGCGCTACCTCAAAGAGATTGAACCCGTCGGGCAGCGCGAGGAGGTCATCCTGCTCCAACTCAACAATCGCTTCGGGCGCGAATGGATCGAGCGTCGCTATCGCACGCAGATAGAGAACCTGCTTTCCCAACAACTGGGCTTTCCTGTACGCATTCAACTGGTCGGCGAAGACACGGCAGAGGCGCCTTTGACCGAGCCAGCTCCTGTAGCACCCGTCCTGTCCGCCCCAGCGCCTCAACTCCCTCGCCCCAACTTTATCCCCCACTACACCTTTGACACTTTCGTGGTGGGTGCCACAAACCGTCTTGCCTACGCAGCGGCGCAAGTGGTCGCCGAGATGCCCGGCAAACGCTACAATCCCTTCTTCATCTATAGCATGCCCGGACTGGGCAAGACGCACCTGCTTCATGCCATCGGGCAAGCCTTCTTAGAGCGTGTGCCCGACGGGCGCGTGCTTTACATCAGTGGCGAGCAGTTCGTGCGCGACTATGTGAACGCAATTCAGGCGAAACGCACCGACGAGTTCCGTCAGCGCTATCGGGGCATACAGCTGTGGCTGATGGACGATGTGCAGTTCATCGCTGGCAAAGAGCGCAGCCAAGAAGAGTTCTTCCACATCTACAACGAACTACATAGTATCGGCTGCGCTTTGGTGATGACCAGCGATAAGCCACCGCGCGACCTGCTGGGGCTGGAGGAGCGACTGCGCTCCCGCTTTGAGCAGGGACTCTGTACCGACATCCGCCCACCCGACTTTGAGACGCGGGTCGCCATCCTCAAAACTAAAGCCGAGCGCGAGGGTATCCCCCTCACTCATGACATCCTGGAGTTCATCGCCGACAAGGTACAGTCTAATGTGCGGGTGCTGGAGGGCGTGCTGACCCGGATTATGGCACAGAGCTCGCTCTATAAAATCCCTATCAGTTTAGACCTGGCTTCGGAGGCGCTGCGCGAATACTACATCGATGCCCCGCCCCAACCCATCACCATCACCGTCCAGCGCGTGCTGGAGGCGGTGAGCGATGAGTTCGGCATCCCCACCAGCGAACTGACCGGTCGCAGCCGTCGTGGCGACATCGTGCCCATCCGCCAGATCGCCATCTTCGCAGCCCGCGAACTCACCGGCGAAACTTGGGAGCGGATTGCCCACGCTTTCGGACGCAACGACCACACCACCGCCCTCCACGCCTATCAGCAGGCAGAGAGCCGAATCCACAAAGACCCCAAACTGCGCGAGCGGTTCCAAGTGATTCGCGAAAAACTCCAGCGAAAAAACGCCGCCCCCCCTAAAGATTAACAGCCTT
>JBDNDR010000188.1:0-4725 GCA_046718995.1 Fimbriimonadales bacterium | reverse complement strand
CGGGTGATAGAGCGGGCGTACTTTTATAAGGAGAGTGTTAAACCTCACCCCCAACCCCTCTCCGCAGGCAGAGAGGGAGCGAACGAATACCTCACCCCCCCAGCCCCCCTCTCCGCAAGCAGAGAGGGGGGAAGCATGCCTCACTCCCAACCCCTCGCCGCAAGCAGAGAGGGGGAGAGCATACCTCACCCCCAACCCCTCTCCGCAGGCAGAGAGGGGGAGAGCATACCTCACTCCCAACCCCGCTCCGCAAGCAGAGAGGGGGAGAGCATATCTCACCCCCAGCCCCTCGCCGCAGGTAGAGAGGGGAGAGTGGAACCGTCAACTTCTCCAGCCTTCCCTACTGAGGTGCCCCTCAGTATGCTCCTCCCGACGCTGGTGATGGCGCTGCTGAGCGTCGGTTTGGGTATCTTTGCAGTCTTGCCGTTAGAACTGGCTGAACGGATTGCGAAATCGTTGTTAGGAGCCGAATAGCACGATGAGTCTGGGACTGAACGCCATAGAACCGGTGCTGGCGGTGGGCAGTGCGTTTGCCACTGCCCTGTTGATTGCGCTTTCGGGCAGGTGGCAGAACCTGCGCGATGCGTGGAGTGTGCTGGGGGCGCTCACCCAGTTCGGGATTGTGGCGTCGTTGGTGCCCACCGTACTGCAGGGCAAGACACTGAGCTACACCCTCAGCACACCCTTGCCGAGTGTGCCCCTCTATTTCAAGGTAGATGAGTTGGGGCTGTTTTTCGCACTGATGGCGTCGTTTTTGTGGTTCATCGCAGCGCTCTATTCGGTGGGTTATATGCGCTCGCTCAACGAGCATGCCCAAACCCGCTTCTTCACTTTTTATGCGATTTCGCTCGGTTCGGCAGTGGGTATTGCGTTTGCAGGCAACCTGTTCACGCTGTTCGTGTTCTACGAGATGCTCACGCTGGCGACCTATCCGTTGGTGGTGCATAAGCAGGATGCAGAGGCACGGGCGAAAGCGCGCGTCTACATGACCTACCTACTGGGCACTTCCATCGGTTTTCAGTTCTCGGCGATTTTGATTCTCTACGCCACATCGGGCGAGCTGAACTTTGTCAAGGGCGGGTTTATGCAGGGCAAGGCGCCCGATTGGCTCATCTTGGGGGCTTTTCTGCTCTACATCGCGGGTATCGGTAAGGCGGCGATTATGCCGTTCCACAAGTGGCTTCCCTCTGCGATGGTCGCGCCAGCGCCGGTGAGTGCGCTGCTCCACGCGGTGGCAGTGGTGAAAGCGGGTGTCTTCACCGTGTTGAGGGTGGTGGTCTATGTGTTCGGCATAGATGGCTTAGCAGAACTCCATGTGGCGCAGATACTGCCCTATGTGGCGGGCGCAACGATTGTGCTCGCCTCACTAATTGCGCTGTTCCAAGATGACCTGAAGTTGCGCCTGGCGTATTCTACGATTAGCCAGCTCTCGTATGTGGTGCTGGGAGCGGGGATATTAGCACCGCTGAGCCTGATGGGGGCAACGCTCCATATGGTGTTCCACGCGTTTGCGAAGATTACGCTGTTCTTTACGGCGGGGCATATCTACTGCGCGACGAAGAAGACCAAAATCAGCCAGATGCGCGGGATAGGCAAACAGATGCCCCTCACGATGGTCGGTTTCACTATCGGGGCACTGGGAATGATTGGGCTACCGCCCGCCGCTGGTTTGTGGAGCAAGTGGTATATCGGGCTGGGCGCGCTGGAGACTCAGCACTATTTTGCGTTGGGGGTGTTGGTGGTCAGCACTCTCCTGAACGCGCTCTATTTCCTGCCGATTGTCTATTCCGCCTTCTTTGAGGAGCCACAGGGTGCGGATGGGGGTAAGGTAGGAGCAGAAGCTGCGGTTTCTTCGACCCCTTATGCCGAGACCGTTCCTAAAAATCCTAGTGTCACGCGCCTTCGCGAAGGAGCAGAGGCTGCTGTTTCAACGCTGGCTCCCGAGTTGGGAATATCGGAACCGAACTCTGCTCCCCTACCGAGCAAGCCAGAGCGGCTGGAGTTTTCTACGCCCTATCTCACCCTAATGACTCTGGCGATTTGCGCAACGGCACTGGGAGTTGTGCTTCTTTTTGTGTATCCCCATCCATTTCTGGCTTTGGCAAGGAGGGTAGCCGGTTTATGAGGCTTGGGCGCACTCTTGGGTTCGCTCTCTGGCTCATCGGCTTGGTGGCGGAGATCATGCTGGTGAAACCGAAACTGCCCATCCCCTACGCTTTGCTGGGGTTGATTGGAGTAGTAGGCTTTGTGTTGGTGTACGAACTGCTTGGCAAGCGTCTGCTGGCGCGCAAGGAGGATTACTATGCCTGAAGTCCTGCACCCTGGTCTGCTGTTGATGGTGGGTGCGCTTCCTATCCCTGTTTTGAAGGGAGCGGTTCGCAGTGCCTATCTTGTGATGGTGCCGTTCGGGCTGTTGGCACTTTTGGTGAGCCTTCCTGAAGGGGAGTGGCTTCGCCTCACTTTCTTGGACTATACGCTGACCCTGTTGCGCGTAGACCGCTTGAGTATCGGCTTTGCGATGGCGTTTGTGATTGCGCTGGGAGCAGGGATGCTGTACGGTCTGCCTCAGCGCGACTGGCGCGAGCATCTGCTCGCCTACCTATATGCGGGGAGCACTTTGGGAGTTACCTTTGCAGGCGATTTGGTTTCGCTGTTTGTGTTCTGGGAGATGATGGCATTATTTGCGACCCTGCTCATTTGGAGTGCGCGTCGTGCCGACTCTTATCGTGCAGGGCTTCGCTATCTGATTTACCACCTGATTGGTGGGCTTTTCTTGTTGTTCGGGATTTTGGGGCACTGGGCGGGGGGCGGTGGGATAGAGTTCAACGCTCTGACGCTGGAGAGTGTGTGGGCGTGGTGTATCTTGATTGCGTTTGTCATCAACGCGGGTGTTCCGCCCTTCCACTCCTGGCTTCCTGATGCCTATCCGACGGCTTCAGTATCGGGAATTGTCTATCTGGGTGCTTTCACGACGAAGGCGTCGGTCTATGTGTTGGCGCGTGGGTTTGCAGGGGCGGAGGTGCTGATGTGGGCAGGGGCAGTGATGGCGTTGTATGGGGTGGTCTACGCCACTTTCCAGAACGATATGCGCCGTCTGCTCTCCTATCACATCGTGAGCCAAGTGGGGTATATGGTGTGTGCGGTGGGGATTGGCGGCACGCAGGGGGTCAACGGTGCTACGGCGCATGCGTTTGCGCACATTATGTATAAGTCGCTCCTGCTGATGGGGGCGGGAGCAGTACTGTTTGCTACGGGCAAGGAACGGCTCAGCGACCTTTCTGGAGCCGAGCTGTACCGACGGTTGCCAGTGTCGCTGATGCTCTATCTGATCGGTGCGTTGTCTATTTCGGGGGTGCCGTTGTTCAACGGTTTCGTGAGCAAGGCAATCATCACGGAGGGGTTGGAGTCGCCCGCACAGAAAGGGGTCTATCTGATGCTGACGGTGGCTTCGGTGGGCACTTTCC
Organism: Fimbriimonadales bacterium; assembly: GCA_046718995.1. Taxonomy (GTDB): domain Bacteria; phylum Armatimonadota; class Fimbriimonadia; order Fimbriimonadales; family GBS-DC; genus CAKZQI01. Next base: position 1,261 of record JBDNDR010000188.1, on the reverse strand, counting down.
TATCGGTGGCGTTGAAGCTGGCATATTTCGCGTGGTTTGGCACGTCCAAGCCGGAGCGGGTCGAGGCGTACCGTTCGGTTCAGGAGGTTCCCCTCAGCATGCAGTTGGGGATGGGCGTTTTGGCATTCATCTGTATCGCGATGGGGGTTGTTCCCGCGCTGTTCAACGCCATTTTGCCGTATCCCGAGCCGTTGGCGGTCTATGCTTTTGATAAGGTGCTGACCACAGTGAACCTGTTTGTGGGGACGGGATTAGGCTTTATGTTGTTGGTGGCGCGCTTGGAGCCGAAACCGAAAGAGGTATTGGATTTGGACTGGTTCTATCGGCGTGGGTTGTACCCGTTGGTGCGGTGGGCTGTACCGATGGTGGGGCGTGCTTCTCGTCGTGCAGGGCGGCTCACCTTTGCGCGTGCCTTGGCGTATATCCGCGATTGGCTGGAAGCGCGCTCGGCGGGCAGTTTCTCGGTGAGTGATGCGATTGTCTGGATAGCCCTCTTTCTGCTTCTATATGTCGGCGCCTATCTGATTGTGCGATAAATTCCCCCAAAAACTGGGAAATTTTGCCCCGATATGGGAACTCACGCGCTTGATTTTGGTATTTTATGGTATAATTACAGTGAGGTGTGTCATGAACAAACACAAAGCGTCTTTTGACCGAACGCAGGAGCAAGCTCTCCTCCATTCTCTTGGTCGTTGGTGCCGTTTCGACCTGTACAACCGCGTGATGCTGATTACCCTGTTGATTCTGAGCGGCTGGAGTTTCGCGCAAGCGCAGTACGGCTTAGTGGACGGTGTAGCTTATCTGTCAGCAGCATTAACTCGTGGGCAAACCGCCAGTTTCACGACAAGGTTTCAGGCTGGAGTCGAGTATCTTCTCACTGCCACGGGTGCTGGGAGCAGTGCTGATGTGGATTTGGAGGTACTGTCCGCTTCTGGGGTTGTGGTCGCTTCGGACATTTCCTACAACAAGGCCGCGATGTTCACATTCAAACCTGCTGTATCAGGTCAGTACACAGTTCGTCTCAAGCTCGCTCAAGGGTCGGGGATTGTTGTCTGTGGCGTGATGATTTCTCGAGAGGGAGGTTGGGATGTACCTATTAGCAACATGCTGACCGTGCTTGAGAAGGGCATGGACTTCGTCTATGTGCTCACTCTGGCTGGACTTGCTACAGATACACAAGTTAGTTACCCCACAGGTGATTGGAGCTGCTATGCTGGCGTACTGCGTGTGGGGGAAGAACTTGGTGTGAGTAACATCTATC
>JBDNDR010000187.1:0-4732 GCA_046718995.1 Fimbriimonadales bacterium | reverse complement strand
TCAATCAGGTCGCCTATCACAGCGCTGGCAGTAGCACGCGCACCTGCCCCGAACCCGTGAAAGAACATCTCTTGAAAGCCGTTGCCCTGAAGCCAAATCCCGCTGAATGCCCCACGCACCACAATCAACGGACACCAGTTCGGAACCAAAGTGGGGTGAACGCGCACGGAGAGCCGTCCGTCGGGCAGGCGTTCGGCGTGCCCCAGCAGTTTCAATCCGAAACCCAACCGCTCAGCCCAACGGATGTCGTGTCCGCTGAGGTGGGTAATCCCCTCGCGATAAACCGCTTCCACAGGGACGGGCTGAAGGAACGCCAAGCGCGCCAAGATAGCCATCTTATATTGGGCGTCGTAGCCTTCCACATCGCTGGTGGGGTCGGCTTCGGCGTACCCGCGCGCTTGTGCCTCACGCAGGGCGTTGTGGTACGCCTCGTCGGCAGGTTCACCAGCGCTCACGGCACGCTCCATATGGCGCAGGATAAAGTTGGTGGTGCTGTTCACAATGCCGACCGCGCGTCCGATGCGATTGCCTGCCAATGCCCCTTGCAAGCAGGTCAAGATAGGCAAACTGCCCGCCACGCTCGCCTCATAGAGCAGGCGCACCCCCTGCGCTTCTGCCAAGCGAATGAGCGGTTCACCCGCCAGCGCCATCACCATCTTATTGGCGGTAATCACATGCTTGCCCGACTCAAGTGCCCGCTGAATATAGGTGCGCGCAGGCTCCAGCCCACCCAACAGTTCCATCACCACATCAATCGTCGGGTCGCTGAAGACCGCTTCGGGGTCGGTTGTGAGCCGTTCGGGAGGGATGGGCACGGCGCGTGGCTTCTCCAGCGAACGCACCAGCACCTTAGCGACTTCAAAGCGGGTCTGGGTCTGAGCGAGTAGTAAATCTTCATTTTCGCGCAGGAGGGTCAGCACGCCTCCACCCACGGTGCCTGCGCCCAAGAGTGCGATGCGTAGCGACTTCATTCGGGTTGCTCCACCAGCATAAGAATATCGCCCTGCTGAACGAGAGTTGCGTTCTGGGCTAAGATTTTGCGCACCACCCCTGTAATGGGGCAGGGTACTTCGTTGAACACCTTCATCGCCTCTATCAGCCCGATGGTTTGCCCTTCATAGACCGTGTCGCCCTCTTCCACATAGGGCGGCTCTTGAGGTGACGGACCGCGATAGAACATCCCGGTCATCGGTGCCTCGATGGGGGTGAACTCGGTGCGCACGCTCTCGGGTTCGGGTTTGGTCGGCACAATAACAGCCATCGTAGGTGTTTCGGTGGTCGGTACCGCCCGCTCCAGAGCAATGCGCACATCGTCCACCTCCAGCTGAAGTTCCTGGAGGTGGTGGCGTTCCATCACCTTTAGGCACTGTTCTACCAGATTAATCGGCAAACTCACGAGCAGGATTATACCCCTCTGCTCCTCTTGGGGCGGTCGGGACACAGTTGCCTGCATCCCGACCGAGTTGCTATGAGGTGGATAGGGTCTTGACCCAGTTCACGGCGCGTTCGGCAGATTCCAGCGCGCCTTCCATATAGCCCACGAACAGGCTCAGATAGTCGCCTGCAAAGACCAGTCGTCCTTCGGGGCGGCGCAGGCGGGGCAACGCCTGAGTGAGGTAGTTAGGACTATGGTAAATATAAGCATGGCGGCTGAACGGGTCGCATCCCCAGTGATGGCTACGCGCTGAGAGAACCTGCTCGCGGCAACCGGGGTAGAGCGCTTCCAGCGCTTGGAGGCAGTTCGCTATGCGGGCGTCTTCGCTCAAGCCTGCCCAGCGCTCCGCGTTCGCACCAGCCACCCAAAAGGAGAGGATGCCCGTTTCGCCCGGTTGGTCATCGGTCTCCTCCCAGATGGTAGACACCTCTAAGGGCTGGGCTACGGGTTTTGGACGCTGAGTGAGCCAAAACCGCGTGCGGAACTGGATGAGCGTGCGCACGACCTGACCTTTGCCCGCTAACTGGAGTGCGTCCATCCGCTGAGGGGATAGGTTCGGGCGCCATTCAATCGTGGGGATGACCGGGAACGGCAGGGCGACGACCGCATACCGCGCCGAGACCATTTTCAGCTGCCCATCTTGGCGATAGTAGACTTGCACGCCGGTAGCGTTTTGGTGAACGCTCTCCACCACTGCGCCCAGTTGAAGGGTTCCCCCTTGTTTCTCAACGGCTTTCGCAAGCGCCCGCGGCAAGCGGTCAGTGCCTTGAGGTAGATGATAGATGCCTGCTTCTACGCCCTTGCCATAGAACGCCTCCTGCGCAGCAATGCTCAAGACCGAGAGCCGTTCGGGTTCGGTCGCCTCCATATTCCGGGTGTAACGCACCAACAGGGGATAGGCTTGATGCCAAATCCCCAAGTCTGTCAGCCATTCCTGCAGGTTTCGGGTGTCGTAGGATCTGAGCTCGGCAGGAATTGTTTCGGGTTCGACAGGCTTGGGGATACGCTCTGCGATGGCGTTCACTTGGCGCCAGAAGGTACGCCACGCCCGACGAGTTTCGGGTTGAACGCTCGGCTGGGGCGATTCGCCCCAAAATGACTGGCGGGTCGTGAGCTTCAGGTTGAACTGCTTCGCTAATCGTATGAGGCGGGAGTGGTTCGAGTCGATGAACTCGGGACCGAGTTCGGCGTACTGTCCGTGTTGTGCCCCGCGCCAAGTGGATACTCGTCCGCCGACGCGAGTGCGTGCCTCCAAAAGGCAAATAGACGGGGAGGATTGGGAAAGTAGATACGCAGAGTACAGACCAGCTAAACCAGCTCCGAGTATGATACCATCGTACTGACGGGAAGGATTATCCATAATCTCACCTGTTGTACAGGATTGTTAAGAGGATACCCTGCGAAGTGGAGCAAACTGACATGCCCCGCATATTGGCAGTCGTCGATAACCCCGAAAAAAATGGGCTATAATACGACTGTATGCCTAATCAGTTTCGAACGAAGGCATAGATTGCGCTGGCGTAATTGCCTAAGCGGGAGGCATCTAATGAATTGGCACGCAGGGATAAGACGCGCAACCATGCGCTTGCTCGGATTGAATGTACTACTCGGATGTTTGTTGATTGCCGTCCATGCCCAGTCATTCACCTATCAGGGTTTCCTCCGTCAGAATGGAACCCCTGTCGATGGCAACTTCAACTTGACTTTCAACTTATACGACTCGGCTACCGGGGGCACCCTACTGGGCACGGTGGCGTTGACAAATGTGCCCATCACCAACGGCTTATTCACTGTGGAGCTGAACTTTGGCGCGGTGTGGACGGGAGCCGACCGTTGGCTGGAGATTCAGGTCGGCACAACCACTCTCTCACCCCGTGTCAAAATTAACCCGACGCCCTATGCCATCAGAGCAAGCACTGCGAGCACAGCGAACCCTATTGGCACGGCAGGGGGCGACCTGAGCGGCAGCTACCCGAACCCGACCGTTGCGCGGATTCAAGGGCGCCCCGTTGCTACGACCGCCCCCAGCACGGGTCAACTGCTCAAGTGGGACGGCTCCTCGTGGGCGCCGGGCAGTGAGCTTTGGACCTCCATCGGTGCGAATATTTTCTACAACACGGGGAATGTCGGCATCGGCACGAACGCACCCACCGCACGCCTGCACCTGGAGTTTGACAGCTCAGATACCAACGCTACCTTACGCTTGCACGAGGCAAGCACAACCGACTCGGCACGATTGGAATTCACCAACAACAACACAGCGCGTAAGTGGCAGATGCGGGGATTCGTCGGTTCCACCTCCACCAACGACCGTCTGAGCTTCTGGCATCAAGGTGGGCAGGGCGAGATAATGGCTCTGCGCGGCGATGGCAGAGTCGCTATCCGCGTGCTGGAAATCACCGGAGCCGACCTCGCCGAAAAGTTCCCCATCACCGAGCCGGTAGAGCCTGGGATGGTGGTCGAGATTGACCCCGAAAACCCGGGACAACTTCGGCGGGCGCGCACCGCGTACAGCAAGCGGGTGGCGGGAATCGTGGCAGGTGCCAACGGTCTAAACACGGGCGTCGTGCTGGGCAACCTACCCAATAGCGAGTCCCACCTGCCTGTTGCGATGAGTGGGCGTGTGTGGGTCTATGCCGACGCCACAGAGCGTGCCATCGAGCCGGGCGACTTCCTGACCTCGTCTCATCGACCAGGCTATGCGATGGCGGTCGGCGACCTTGCCCAAGCGCAGGGTGCTATCCTCGGTAAGGCGATGACTGGACTGAAGAAAGGCGAGACAGGCTTCGTGCTGGTACTCGTGAACCTACAGTAGGGAGGGGGACGATGCCCGCACGCATAACTGCTTGGTTGATGGCGTTGGGTGTAATGCTGGGGAGCGCTCAAGAGGAGCTCGATTGGGGGTTAGCCCCCCTTGCGGATGGCGTGCGAGCTTCGGAGCGTCTCGTGAGCCTCAGCCCGTTTGAAACGCGCCTGTGGCGCGAGGCACCCGCAGCGGTGGTCTACCTGCCACCGACCAAAGTGCCCCCCAGCGACTGGGAAGGCTATAAGCATCCGTTCTGGGTGGCGGGGTATGTGGCACCTGCCCCGCCCGACCTATGGCGCAGTGGGCGGTGGACTCCTTTTCAGCATGGCGATATTTCGGGGCGCTTAGGGGTGCTCCATCTGCGTTCTCAGGGCGCTAAAGCGCTTCGGCTCTGCTTGAAGAAGGGGAAGTGGCACCCCCGCGCCGAGCTGCGGGTGTTTGACCCGCAGGTAGAAGTTGCTTTCGGACCGATTCGCCCCGAATGGGATGAT
>JBDNDR010000186.1:0-4758 GCA_046718995.1 Fimbriimonadales bacterium | reverse complement strand
ACCGAATGGGGTAAATTCCGTGCGATGGCGTGGGGCAGAAGCAGGCAACTTGGGTACATCGGGCGATGGCGTGCGAGCCTCTGCCTGATGATGCTGTTTGGCTTCCTCAGCGCCCCGTGCCAGGAGCCGATAGAGATTTTGCGTTCAGGCGCGCTGGAGGTTGAGCGCGACCGTCTCACTGCCGAAACAGTAGAGGCACGCTGGCGCGAGTATCTGTTGTTCGGTCGCCGACTAGAAGGTCAGCCCAATAGAGGGGTCTACCGCCTATTCGAGGAGGTGCGCTTGGAGAGCGACTCGGTTCAAGCGCAAGGTGCCCTCTTGGAGCTCAATGTAGACACTCGGCAGTGGCTTTTGAGGGATGGGCGAGCCGAACTGCGCCCCCAGTTCCTACAGAATCGTCTCTTAGAGAGCCTCTATTTGCGGGGCGAGCAGCTGTCGGGGCAAGAGAGGCAGGTGGAAGGGCAACGGCTCCAAGCCACCACCTGTAGTCTGCAGGAACCCCACTTCTGTTGGCACGCGGAGCAGATGACCGCCACTCAAGGCGAGCGTGCGGTGCTAAGGCGTGTGCGCTTAGAGATACTCGGACGCACCGTGCTGAGCCTGCCGACGGTGGTCGTGCCCCTCCGCGAAGGCTTGGACGAGTCGCCCCTGCCCGATGTCGGCTACTCCGACGAGGAAGGACTCTACCTGCGCTATGCCATCGGCTACCTGTTGGCGCGTGAGCTGGTCGGCTCCGCACGGCTTGACCTGATGCAAAAGCGTGGGGTCGGGTTGAGCCTTCAGCAGGACTTTGCTCAAGGGAACGCACGGGTCTACTACCTACGCGACCTGCGCCAGCGGACGGATAACCTGACGGGTGGGCTGAACTATCGCCAGAACTTCGGCACGCTCCAGACTCAGTGGCGCTTCGACTATCGCCAGAATAGCTACCTACTCTTCGCTAACAATACCGCTTCCGACCTCCGTACCGATTGGCAACTGCCTCTGGGGTCGGGGACACTTAGCCTGAGTGCAGGGGAGAACCGCAACCGCACAGGCGGGTTTGAGAACATCTTCCGCACGCTGACCCTTCAAGACACACGGCGGTTCGGCGCGCTCCAGTGGAACCTTGCGGGCGAGTACAACGAGAGCGAGAACCGTGCTGGCAGCCTGAGTTCGGGGAACCGGCAGTGGAATACCCGCGCCAACCTGCGCTACGATTTGGGCACAGCGAACTTGGAACTGGAATATACGCGCTTCTTGCCTGTTGGGGCGTCCCCCGCGTTTTTGGGTGGTTTGGAGCGCTTGCCTGAACTGAGCCTAACAGCGCCTGCTTCGTGGTGGGGGGTCAAACTGCCTGAGAGCCGACTCCGCCTCAGTGCGGGACGCTATGTGGAAGGCTTCCAGACCCGAATCCAACGCGACCGCTACGCGCTGGATTGGCAGGGACGACTGGGAACCACCCAAAGGCTCGGCGCGCCAATATCAGGGTTCCGATGGAACTACGGTTTCAAGCAGACCTTCTACAGCGACGAGACCGCCCAGTATGTGCTTCAGTCGGTGGCGGAACAGACGATAAGCTTGGGAGGACGCTCCGCGTTCAGCCTGCGATGGAACTACTTACGCCCCTACGGCTACAGTCCGCTCGGTCTGGACCGGGTCGGGTTTTTCAATCTGCTCAGTGCGGATTTGCGTTGGTTCATCGGTGGGGGGTGGAGTTTGGGCGGTCAAACCAGCTACGACCTGCGTGCCCGCGACTTCAACCGCGACCCTTGGAACCTCTTGAACCTGAATCTGGACTATGAGCCCGGGGCGTACCTGCGCTGGCGCAATCAACTGAGCTATGACCCGAACCGCGAACGCCTCCTCAGTGTCCAGACCGACCTGTTCTGGCAGTTCGGCGAATCGAGGGTCGTGTTGGCGGGGCGCTACGACGCTCAGCGTGCCAAATGGGGTAGGCTGTTCCTGCGTGCCGACACGCTCAAGTGGGGACGCACACGCCTCTCGTTCCTGACCCAGTATAACGGCTATCTGAATCGGTTCGAGTCGCGCCAACTGTTGCTGACCTACGACCTCCACTGTGCCGAGCTGGAGGTACGGTACATCGACAATCCGTTCGGGTTTCGGCGCGACACGGGGCTTCAGTTCTTCATACGGCTCAAGGCACTGCCCGGCTTCTCGCGGTTCGGCTACGGGCAGTTGGGTCAGCCAGTGGGCACAGGTGGCTTAGACTTTTAGGTATACTTTCCCCCAGCCCAGAGCGCCGTATGGGCTACTCTTTTGCGCTAAGGGTGCAGGGATTCAGGGATGACACGCGACCAACTGGTGAGGATGGAGAACGATGTGGTGCGGGCTTTGGTGAGTGCGTTAGAGCTGGCGCATCCGCACCTTGCAGGACACAGTGAGCGCGTGGCGACCTATGCAGTCGCTATAGGCTGTGAGCTGGGACTGAGCAAGCCGACCCTACGCGGTCTGCGTTTGGCGGGGGCACTTCACGATATTGGGATGCTCGGTCTGCCCAACGAACTCCTCACGCGTCCGAACCTCACCTCTGAGGAATGGCAACAGATCCACAATCATCCCCAACTGAGTGTCCAGCTCCTGCGGCGCATCAGTCGGTTCCGCGAGATTCTGGACTGGATTGCCCGTCACCATGAGCGGTGGGATGGTAGCGGCTATCCTGACGGTTGGCGCGGGGAACTGATTCCGCTTGGGGCACGCGTGCTGGCAGTGGCGGAGGCGTTCGATGGGATGCGCACGCCGATGCCCTACCGCCCCGAACTCTCCGAACAGGAGGCAATCGCCCACATCCAAGCGGGGGCTGGCACGCTGTACGACCCGCGCGTCGTCTCAGCGCTCCTCAAGGTCAGTGCCGTGATTCAGCCTGTCGGGCGCGAGTGAAAGATAGGTACAATCTTACCTATGCAGGAACCGACGCACCACCGACTGGAAGAGGAGAACCAGCTCGTCCAAATCCGACTGCAGAAGCTCCAACAACTGCGTGAGCTGGGGTTAGACCCGTTCGCTATAGAACGCTACGAGACCACTCACACTCTCCAGAGTGTCCAAGACCAGTTCGAATCGCTGGAGAACCAGACCGTCTCGGTGGCGGGGCGTATCGTTGCGATTCGCAAGATGGGCAAAGCGACCTTCGCGCACCTTATGGACACCACAGGCAAGCTCCAAATCTATCTCAAGGCGGACGAGATGGGCGACCGCTACGAGCTCCTCGACCTCTGGGACTTGGGCGACTATCTGGGGGTGAAAGGGTTCGTGTTCCGCACGCGCACGGGAGAGACCACCGTCCATGTGCAAGAGTTCCAGCTGTTGGCGAAGGCGGTGCGTCCGGTGCCGTTCCCTAAAGAGAAGGGCGACCAGCGTTGGTACGAACTGCACGATGTGGAACAGCGGTACCGCCAACGCTATTTAGACCTCCTGCTCAACCCCGACTCGCGCCAACGCCTGCTGGCACGGTGTCGGATTGTCTCGGAGATGCGACGGTTTCTGGATGCGGAGGGCTTTATTGAGGTGGAGACGCCCGTCCTTCAGCCGATGGCAGGGGGCGCCGCCGCACGACCGTTCGTGACCCACCACAACGCTCTGGACCGTGAGTTCCAACTCCGCATCGCGCTGGAACTGTATCTCAAGCGTCTCCTCATCGGGGGCATCGACAAGGTGTACGAAATCGGGCGCGTGTTCCGCAACGAGGGAATCTCCACACGCCACAACCCCGAGTTCACCATGATGGAGCTCTACCAAGCCTACGCCAACTTGGAAGACATCATGGACTTGGTGGAGCGTATGTTCCGCACGATTGCTGAGCGTGTGTTCGGGCGTACCACCTTTGAGATGCACGGTGTTCAGGTGGACTTCAGCAAGCCGTGGGAGCGCATCCGCTTGATGGACGCTATCCACGCCCATACGGGGCTAACCGAAGCCGATTTCGAGACCTTAGACAGCGCCGTCCGTGCTGCCGAAAAAGTGGGTATCTATGTTGAGCGCAAAGATACCATCGGTGGGATTATCGAGAAGGTTTTGGAGAAGTGTGTCGCTGAGCATCTTCAGCAGCCGACTTTTATCTACGGCTTCCCGATAGACACCTCACCCCTCGCCAAGCACGAGCCAGACAACCCGCGCTTCACGCGCCGGTTTGAGGGCTACATCTTCGGGAAGGAGGTGGCGAACGCCTTCTCCGAGCTGAACGACCCGATCGAGCAGCGGGAACGGTTTGAACAGCAGTATGCCTTGCGCCAGGCAGGAGATGAGGAAGCCCACCCCTACGACGAGGACTTCCTCATCGCGATGGAGCACGGGATGCCCCCCGCAGGCGGGCTGGGAATAGGCATCGACCGAATGGTGATGCTCCTCACGGGAGCGGAAACGATACGCGATGTGATTTTCTTCCCTCAAATGCGCGAGGGCTGAATAGAAGACTGCGGGGCTGTTGTAAGAGCCTCACCAGAGCTTAGGCTGTTGGTGAGAGTGCCAATCACTTCACTTCCTGAGAGGGGTTAGGATGACCCTTGCGCGCTGAGCGCTTGCAAGGCTATGAACCAGCAATCCCACCACCACCAACAGCCACCCCAAGAAAAATGTCTTCCCGCCCCATGCGTAGCTACCTATGACCAGTACGCTCCCATTCAGCAGGAACAGGAACAGACTCAGCGCTTTGTGTAACCCCTTTCTGAGGGGGTCAGCACAGCGGTCGAGAAGCCTCCAGTAGAGCAAGGGAAGCAGAGTGAATACAACCAGATACCCCACATTGGCACAGGCTAACAA
>JBDNDR010000185.1:0-4791 GCA_046718995.1 Fimbriimonadales bacterium | reverse complement strand
GCAGGTGGTAGCGTGCCAACATCTTCGCATCATCGGGTACTGCCGACGATTTCACAATCATATCCACCAGCGTCTGCAGATGGGTGCGCTGGAGCAGGCGGCGCAAGGCGGGCACTGGCTCGCTGGTCTGCGCCTCCGCCCAGATGACACCTTGCAGGGTGTCAAACATCTCCGCGAGCGTGAGGGCATCGTTCGGGTTCACGGCTTTGAACTCGTTGTTCACCACGCGTCGCAAAGTGTCGGCGGACATCAGGCGAGTGAGTGTCAGACGCTGAATGTTGCTCAGGAAGTCGCGTGCGGGTGCGTCGGCAGGGATAGCGCTGGCTGCCCCTGTGAACGGGTTCGGAGCCAGCAGCTGGTAGACGCCTTTGGGGAAGTTGAACGCGCTGGGCGAGAAGATATAGCTCGCCAGCAGCTGAAGCGCCCGTCGCTGGGTCGTACCATCCATCGGCTGGAGCGGAGGCTGGTTATTGGGGTCGGAGGCGAAGTTCCGACGCATGTTCAGCGCACCCACGAAGCGGGTCAACTGAGTGGCGGCACGACTGTAGTTCGCCAGCGTGCCGAAGAAGAGCCGCGTGAACTCGTGGTAGCTCTCATTCGGGCGCGGGAACCGCGCAGGCAGAACCTGAATCAGCGACTCGGTGTCTTTCAGGAACAGCTCCCAATACTCAATCGGGTCTCTGCCCAAGTCGAACCGGGTCACATACGGGTCAAAGCGGTCGGCGTAGTCGTCGGTCTCATAGGCGAGTTCAGGTTCTGTATTGCGGCGGGCAATCTTGAGCAGGTGCTGTCGCTCTGCCTCTGGGGTGGTGGCGTCGGGGAACACGCGATAGCCGTACTCGATTGCCCAGTAGTCATACGGACCGATGGTGGGGTTCCAGTAGACGGTATCGGGGGCGTGAAGCGCCGCCTGGTTGAACGGGTCGTACTCCATCACGCTGGCGACCGTGCCACGCTGGCGCACGGTGTTGCCGTCCTTGAGCTCTTCCAGCGAGTTGAGCCGGCTGGCGACGAAGTTGTGGCGTAGCCCCAAGATGTGTCCCATCTCGTGCATCGTCACCGAGCGGATGTAGTCTTTGACGAACTGGTCTTCGGTGATTTTGGTGCCGCCGCGCATGGGTGCCAGCAGGTTCGCCATCAGGAAGCCGATGTGCGCCCGCTGGAGGGTATCGCGCGCCATCGTACACGCGCTGGGATGATTGATATTGCGGTGGTCGGGGCAACACTCGTGCTTCTCCGCCTCACGGAACGCCGCGAGGGGGTCAATATCGTAGAGATAGGAGGCACGGGTGATGCGTGCCATGTTGCCGTCAATCGTGATACTGGCGTTCAGAATCTGCCCAGTAAGCGGGTTCGCACGGAACAGCGCAACCGCATAGCCGTTCGCCGGCGAGGAGACCCACCGAATCACATTGTAGCGCATATCGGCGTGATCCCAGTCGGCGTCGTCGGGCATCTGCTTGACCACGATGGCGTCTTTGAAGCCTATCTTCTCAAACGCCTTGTTCCATTCCAGAATCCCCTCGCGCACGGCGTCGCGATATTCGTAGGGGATAGCGTTGTCCAGCCAGAACACAATCGGCTCTTTCGGTGGGGAGAGTTCGGCGTTGGGGTCTGCCTTTTCCAGATGCCAGCGTAGGATGAGGCGCTTGGTCTGGTCAGGCGCTTCCTTGCTCATATCGGTATACTCGGCGGTGAAGTAGCCCACGCGCGGGTCGTAGTAGCGGGGGCGATAGCCGTTGTTGGTCGGCAGTTCCCAGAGGTTATAGTTCACAGTGAGGGGCAGACTGCGCGGGTCAGCGAGGTTGGCACTGCCTGCCAGCGCGCCCAGAATGCCTGCCAGCCCACCACCACGCTGTTGACCGCCCGCGAAGTGATAGGCGGTCTGGATGAACAGGTTGTTCGGGAACGCCTTGACCTGGTTGTAGACGGTCTTCTCGCGGTCGATGCTATAGCTTCCACCGGCGGCGATGCTGGCTAACTGCTGAATCTGGATAAGGTCGGAGCGGAACAGGTTGGAGACATCGATCAGGAACCGCTTGCCCTCCTCGTCTTTCGCCTCAATCTTGAACGCTTCCAGATAGGCGTCGGCGAACGAGCGTCGCACCGAGCGTCCGATGGGGGTGTTCGGGTCGGCTTGGAAACCGATGTTGGGCACGACCAGCAGAATCTGTTCATCGCGCTTGACGAACTTGAACAGGATGTCGCTAATCGGGCTACCCGGCGCTAACAGGAAGCTGGGGAGACCGTCGCTCAAGGTGGACTGCAAGAGGAACAGCTTCTCCAGTTGGTCTTCACGCAGTTCCATGTAGAGGGTATCTTTGGTGGGTTCCTTCTTGCGATAGAGGATGAACAGTCCCTCCATCTTCTCGAAGTCCTTGGTGACCTCGGCGATGGTCTTTTCTTTCTTCTTAGGCTCTTCCTTCTTCTCTTCCTGCTTTGCCTGCTCGTTGGGTTGTGCTTCGGGTTTTTGTTCGGTGGTTTGAGCGGGTGCAGGCTGTTCGCCGTTGGCACCTTCGGGGAGCGGTGTGCCCGAGATGCGCTCGTACTCCAGCTGTGCCGAGGCCGCGGCGCTCACTTCGCCCTGACCGAAGTCCATCCCTGTAATCTTGGCGGTGGCGTAGACCGTATCGCCGGTACGCACTTCCACCAGTAGTTCCACATCGGCGGAGAGTTTGCTCTCGTCGCGGGCGGTGTAGACGCTCTTGATTCGTGCCACACGCACGCCTTTCCATGTCTCGAAGCCCTGAAGGGTGTAGTCTATCTGGGCAGGTGCGGTGCCCAACTTCGAGTCCTCACGGAAGGTGTAGCTCCATCGGTCACCTGCGCCGACGGGGTTGGTTGGGAAAATAGCGGCGAAGGCTTGACCCAGGTGGGCTTGGTCGCCCTCTGCTTCCTCGTTGCGAGTGCTTTCCCGAGAGATGGGTTCACCGTTCGGTTTGAAAGTCACGGTGCTTTTGCCCTGAATAGCCTCGTCGGGCGCAGGCATCTTCTGCCCGTTGAAGCTCATCTCGTAGGACTCGGTGCTCTGCTCTTGAGTGATATTGCCCTCAGGCGAGACAGCGAGGATACTCTGAACCGCAACGGAGGTGATTTCCAGATTAAAGGTCTGTCCAGCGGCTTCAACCGCGATCGTGCCCGAGAGGCGGTAGCGCATGGTCTGTCCGGGTTTCGCTTTGTACTGGAGAAGAACTTTCTCTTGTGCATAGCCACCCACGAGTAATAGAAAGACAAACAGCCAGGCGAAGTATCGGCGGTATCTCAACATCGGTGTTGCCTCCATAAGCGCAATTGTACCCGACGGGTTTCCCCACAAAATGGTGTACAATAAGCATGGAGGCAAAGAATGGCACTGGCAGATGTTGAGATGAGACGGATGGTGCTTCGCGAGATTAGCAAGCGCCACTTAGACACTTCGCTGATGGATGTGCATGTGACGCACGGGGTCGTCTATCTAAGGGGGACGGTGAGCGCGATTCGCGGGCACGATGCCGACCCCCGACACGAGATAGAGATTATCCGACGTGTGCTCCGCCAGCGTCCGGGCATCCGGGATGTCGTGGTAGACCTCATCTTCCGCTAAGCGTGATCCGCACGGTTCTGGACTGGCTCTACCCACCGCGGTGTACGAGCTGTGGTGCCTTCTGTGCGGAACCGTTGTGTGCCTTTTGTGAAGCGACTCTCAACTTGATTGGCGATCCCGCATGCAGGCGATGTGGGATGCCGATTGAAGGATACGGCGAGTGTCCGCACTGCTTGGGTAAGTCGTATGCCTTTGACGGTGCGCTCTGTGCTGGGTTTTATGAGGGGGCGCTGAGGCAGATGATTCTCAACCTCAAGTTCCGCCGCTGGCTTCGGGCGGTGGAGCCTCTGGGGGAACTGCTCTGCCGTGCGTTGGAGCGCGGACGCTGGTTAGACCTTCGTTGGGTGGACGCGTTGGTGCCTGTGCCCATCCATCGTTGGCGCCGCTCCCTACGCGGGTTCAACCAAGCGGAGCAGCTCGCTCTCTATGTGGGGCGTCGGCTATCCCTAACGGTACAGACCCAATCGTTGCGCCGTCGCTTCTACCGCCGTCCACAGGTCGGGCTTTCGCGGGCGCACCGTATTCAGAATGTGGCGGATGCGTTTGAGGTCGTCCATTTGGAAGGTGTTCGCGGACACACGCTCGTGCTGGTGGACGATGTGTTCACCACGGGGAGTACCCTCAACGCTTGTGCGCAGGCTCTCAAGCAGGCGGGGGCTGCGAGAGTGTTCGCTCTGACCCTCGCGCGCGACCTCAGCCCGCTGCCCACCGAGTCGGAGTTCAATGCTATCGTGTGATTCGTAAATTCGCGACCCAATCCGCAGTTGGACATAGACGGTGTGAATTCCTGACCGGTTCGGCAGGTGCCACTCCAGCCACTCCTGCGGGGTGCGCCAATCACTCCAGTTCACCCCATCGTTGCTGAGGCGGACGGCTTGCGCCAGCGTGGCACCGTGCAGATAGACCTGAACCACAGGGCTGTGGGTGTAGGGGGCATCTAAGTTGATAATCACCGGATAGACCCCAGGACGCGTGCCGAACACTTGTGCCCAAGCGTAGTGGTATCGGCTACTGGGCATCGTGGCAATCCCGACGCCCACCTCGCGGTAGTCCGGGCGGAGCATGTTCGCACGGTGCGAGGGGCTTTGGAGCCAGGCGTTCAAAGCCCTCTGCCAAGTGGGTTGACCCGCCGCCAAGTTCTCTCCCAGGCGTAAGTAATAGTAGCCCGCTTCTGTCGCTCGTGCGTCGGCACGCCGCCCCCAGCGATC
>JBDNDR010000184.1:0-4830 GCA_046718995.1 Fimbriimonadales bacterium | reverse complement strand
CGAAGTGATACTCAATCCCCGCACTCCCACCCCACAGTGCGAGTTGGAGGCTCTTGTCCACCTCATTCACGAAACATAAGACTCCGTGGACTGTTTCGCTCATATCCTCGTCTCGCACGGGGGTACACGCCACCATATAGAGACGCTCTCCGAGTGCTACCAGTCCTACATCCCCAATCCCACGCTGGGCTTTTTCGTAGAGTCTTCTCGCAGGGGTGAGGAACTTTTCGGGAGGCATACCCGCATAGCCCAGCAGAATCCCATCAGAGTTCCACACCGCTGCGCTCTCGTAGCCTAAGTGCACAACGCCCCACTCCCAGATGTTGGTGGCGAGCCACTGGGTATCTCTGCGCCGAATCGCGCGGATAGCCTCCTCCCAGATGCTGTAATCCTCGGTATGGCGCTGGAACCGCCTCATCTCTTGCTTCAGTGCCATCTGCGCCGATTTCAACTGGTGGAGCAGCGTAATCCGGTACTGCGTCTCCACAATCTGGGTCATCTCCCGATGGCTAAACCACAGGTAGGGAATCTGGAGTATGAGGATGGTCATTAGCAAGAGTAGGACAAACCGCAAGCCGACAGGGATGCGAGCATACATCCCTCGCAGGCGGTTCCATCGGCTCTGCGGGGTAGCCTGTCCCTTCCTGAGCCACAGTGGCATAAGGAGATTCTTCCATAGACGCTAAGCCCCTTTCACCGACTTTTGCGCCACAGCACCTGCCAGAAGGTCTTAAAGTAAGTGCGGAAGCGAGGCACCCGTCCCACAGTGAGGAGTGTCAGTCCCAACCCCATGAGCATGCGCAGGAGGGCACCCATCTGATTCAGCCCATAGCAGAGGCGTGCGTGCCCGACCCCATAGAACTTACGGAAGAACCGCTCCTTACCGCGATTATAGTAGAGAACCATCTCTGCCCGGCGGGGCGCTCCACTCGCTCCCAAAGCGTGGACAAACACCGCATCGTGGACATAGGCAATCTTCCCACCTGCTTGGCGCAGGCGAAAACAGAGGTCGGTATCCTCGCAGTAAAGGAAGTAGTCCTCATCAAACAGGGGAAATGTGCCATCAGGTTGACGCCTGAGCATCATACAGGCGCCCATCACCTGCTCGGTTTCGATGGTACGGCTAAAGTCCCACCAGGTGCGCCAGTAGCCCCCGAACAGGCGGGTACGAGGGAACAGCTTTTCCAGCATCGTCTGCTCGCAAAACACCGCCCACAGGGTCAGCTCGGAAGCGCAGGAGGGTTGGAGACGCCCGTCAGGATAGCGCAGTTGCCCGCCACACGCCACGAACTCAGGATGAGTGTCCATAAACGCAACGAGCCTCTCGATAGCACCTTCGGTGGCGCGGATGTCTGCGTTCAGCAGAAGGGCGTAGCGCCCGGTTGCCCTCACAAGACCCTGATTGCACCCTGCGCCAAAGCCCCGATTATCGCTGTTGGCAATCAGGCATACCTCAGGGAACTCCGCGCGTACCATCTCGGCGCTCCCATCGGACGAGGCGTTGTCCACCACGATGACCTCCCACGAAACGCTCCCCCCACTCGATCGAAGCGACTGAAGGCATTCCCGCAACAGGTCGCGCGTGTTATAGCTGACAATAATGACCGACAGGTCAGGTGTGGACGGGGGCATCGGTATAGGCGAGATGCACGAGATAGGCGTAGCCCGCACGATGGACGGCACGACGGCAGGCGACCACACGCGCCCAACGCTCGGACGATGCACCTTGAGCCAGTGCGGAGGGGAGGGTGAGGTGCAAAGAGGTGCCTCCTGAAAAATCCACGGGGCTAATCAGGCACATCCCCCCATGACTCACATCACGCACCCAGCCAATCCAGCGCTCTTGGTGAGTCTGAACCTCTACCTGAACTTCGTCGGGCAGGGGGATACGCTCATGGTGTCGTCGCTGAGTGTGTTGCCATGCAGAGCTTAGGCGAAGACCAATCAGCGAAGGGTTCGTGCGGCGCCCGAGAAACTGAATGGAGGCACGGTAGAGACCTGTGGGCAAGGCGACCTCCAGCGTTCCCACCGAGCCTTCGGGGAACGCTATGGGTAGCCCCATCTGGAGCGGAGGCACCAGCCAGAGCGTCTCGTCTTCGCGGTGATGCAGGAGTGTGGTGAACCGCTTGCCCCCCACCGTCAACTGCACGCGGGTATCCGGTTCCAGAGGGGGCTGGACGAACAGACAGCGACCCCGAGCCAAACAACCGACGAGATTAATCGCTATCCCACCCAACAGAGCGATGACCCCAAGCGTTAGGAGTATCCATTCGTTCATGGCGTTTTTGGCGAGAGTGCCTGTCGAACTGCCTCCAGTTCGCGCAACGACTCTAAGCGCAGGAGGCTGGCACGCTCCTCATCCTCCGAACGGCGTTGGAGCAAATATCGTGCCATATACTGAGCGGACTGGCTGAGCAGTTGCGCGCTGAATCGCAGGCGTTGCACCGGCTGGCGTAGGGACTCGGTGGGGCGCACAGCGTCCAACCATGCGCTCATTCGCAGGATACGCAAGTTGAGCTGTTCGGCTTGGCTTTGGAGCGTGCGCCAGCTCGGGGCATCCCCACGCGACTGCTGGCGCAACTCCAACAGTTCGTTCGCCATATCGGTCATTGCGCCACTCACCACAAGGAGCCACACACTCATCCGCTCGGTGTTGATAGTGACGGGTTCGGCAGGGAGCGGTTCGAAGCGTCGCGTGGCACCACTGACGAGGTAAGCGCACCAAGCACGCTCGGCACTGGGACTCTGCCAGCGATTGAGTGCCGATTCCGCCTCGCCCGTTCGCCCCGCCTCCACGAGGGTCTCTATCAGGGCGGACTGGAGCGCCTCCGAGTTGGGGACTATCTGGAGGGCAGAATGGAGCAGGTTGATTGCCTCGCTGAGCTTGCCCTCGCTACGCCAGAGTTTCGCCCGTTCCATGTGGAGCGCAGTGGCTTGGGGCATCAGTTGGAGCGCCGATTCTAACTCTGCGTGGGCACTGTTTGGTTGGTTCAGGCGTTGGTAGAGTTGCACCAGTTGCAGACGCAGGTTGGGGTCGGTGGGATTGCGATGGATGAGCGTGCGCAGGGGCAGAATCGCTTCCGCCCAGCGTCCGTCGCGTAGCAGTGTTTCCAGCTGGTTCATAGGGTTCTGAGGTGGTGTTTCTGCCTCCGGGCGCACGACGGTTGGCGGAGGGGGCGGCGTGGGAGCAGGTAAGGTGGTTGCAAGGTCTTGCCAGACCTCGTTATCCAATCGCATCGCCAGCGTGCGCGCCAACGATTGGAGGCTCGGCTCGTCCGAACCGCTGGCGGTACCCCCGCCTTGAAAGCCCTCGGTCTGCCAGAGCGCATTCCGACGCCCCAACTGCCACAGCTCTGCCCGATACTCAAACTGGTTACCCGCCCGCACACAGCGGAGCCGCAACACATAGGTCGCACGCCACGCTCGCGCTAACTGTGCCAGCAGCTCAGGCGACGGTGCCGATAGACGCTCGGGGGGGATGCGCCGCTGTTGGGCAAACTGCTGGGCTATCGGATGGTCAGGCTGATACCACTCCACCTGCACCTTGCGCAACTCCCGTAGGAACGGCACCAGGTAGGGCTGGAGCGAGATGTTCGGGTCTATCTTTTGACCGTCCTGTTCGATGGGGGCGGCGCGCTCTTGATAGACCAACACGATGGGCTGGGCGTGAGCACCCAGTAGACTCCATCCCAGCAGGGCAAGGCACCAGACGGCTACTCTTCGCATAGGCGCAGTCCGTTCTGGCATGCAACAATCCCCTGACGGGCACTCTCTACATCGCGACCCTGCTGAATCTGACGCTCGTACTCGGCAATCGCTTGCTGGAAGTGTTGACGCGCATTCGCCAAGTCGCCCAAGCGGAAATAGCAAATCGCCATCTGCTGTAAGATAGCGCCTTTGAACTCCGCTTGAGCCAACGCTTGCCGATAGGCGTTGAGCGCTTCACGGAAGTTGCCTGCCATCTGGTAATTCTGGGCTTGCGTCAGGGCTGTGTTGGTGTTGGCGGAACGCTGGGGGCGCTCGGCGCTGTTGCCACTGCCGGCGGTGTAGACTCGGATTTCGTAGACCCCGCGCTGTTCGGTCTCTCGCACCTGCACATCGGGCATCACTTCAGAACGGCTGGGTTCGGGGCTGGGGGGTGTGGTTTCGCGTGGGGGACGGCTCTCGGTGCTGGATTGCTCGCGTGTCTCTCGTTCGGGTGGCGCGGAAGGTAGAGGTGGAATTGCCCCGCGCAGGGTGGTATCGGGCGGGCTGGACGGTGCGAGTGCCACGCGTGAGGGGTCAATCACAACGGGCGGTACTGCGCCGTTGGAAGGGGGAGTGGGTGTTGCAGGCGCATCGGTTGACTCCTCTGCAGGGCGTCTCAGATTGGGCGGAGGCACGGTAGGCGCTGGTTCGGTCGCGACCTGCGGACTGGGCGATTGCGGTGGCGCACTCGGCGTCGACAACCTCAGCACCATGACCAAACCCACTATCAGCACCACACTGGTACCCATAAATGCCAGCACCACTGGGAGCGTCTCTTTCCAGAGGGGGGGATAGGTGGCTTTGCCTGCGCGCTGAACCTGACCACGCAGGGCTTCTAAACGCACCCGCTCCGACACGCTGAGGGGGTTCAACTCCAACACTCGTTCGTAAGCTCGAATCGCCTCGGACACTTGCCCCAGCCGTTCGTGGATGGCTCCCTTGAGGGCAAGCGCAGCAATCGATTGGGGGTTCAGAACGAGCGCGCCCTCACAGGCGAGGAGCGCCTCGCTGTAGCGTTTCTGTTCAAACAGTCCCATCGCCTCCCGGAGGAGCGGCTCTTCGCGCGCTCCATCGGGCAGGGCG
>JBDNDR010000183.1:0-4836 GCA_046718995.1 Fimbriimonadales bacterium | reverse complement strand
CGAGGCGGCGCTCCGAGAGCTCCAGCCCGACGAGTATCTTGCCCGCATCTATGTCAACGCTCAAGGTGAGCAAGCCGACCTGTCGATTATTGCGGGGTCCCACACGGGCGCGTTCCATAGCCCCCAAGTCTGTTTCCGCGTGCAGAACTGGGAGTTCGCCGACAACCGGGAGATTTCCCTGAATGTGCCCGGGCTTGCCGAGCCAATCAAGGCGCGCTTTGTGGAGCTGGTCTCCCTACGGGGGGATAACCAGCGCGCGGTCGGGATTTACTTCTACTCCACCCCGTTCGGCTACCGCTCGGACACCTCCTCGGCACGCATCTATCTGTTGGCAGCCCGCTTAGCAGGCATGAATAGCCGGTCGTACTTCGTGCGGTTCCTGAAGCCCGCTTCGGGGAATGCCCAGCGAGACCGAGAGAGTATCCAACGGTTTGCCGAGGCGGTGCTGGCAGAGATGGTGAAAACGAACCCCGAAGTGGTGCGTTAGGGATGCGCTCGGAGACGCTGGTGCTCAACGCCGAAGCGGTACGCTCGCCCTGTTATGGGGGAGTGCGTATCGAACGGCTCAACCTGCGTATCCATCGTGGAGAGTTGGTCGCCCTCTTCGGACCGTCGGGTTCAGGGAAAAGCCTGCTCTTGGCGCTCTTAGCGGGCGATGTGGCGTTGGAGGGGGGGCTTCTGGAAAGTGTAGACCCCGCCACGATGCCCGAACTGCCCCAAGGGCGCGCTCTGCGCACGACCACCGCCGAAAGCCTCGTCCGCCGTTATGCCAGTAGTTGGACACGCGCCATTTACCTCTTGGAAGTGTTGGGGCTGGGCGAGGTGATGGAGGTGCCCCTGAGTGAACTCTCCGATGGTCAGCGTGGGCTATTGCGTGTCGGGTGTGCCCTCGCCCAGAATAGCGCGCTCTATCTGCTGGATGACCCGCTGGATTACGCCGATTTCGAGCGTCGTCGCCGATTGTGGGCAGAGTTGGATGACCGCTGCCGATTCGGCTCAGCGGTGCTGCTCACCACACGCGACCCCGCTGTGGCGCGCCGAGCAGACCGGGTCGTGCTCTTAGACCGAGGACGCCTGATTGCCGACGACACACCCCAGCGTCTCCTTCAGGGGCTGAACGCCACCCGCATCGAAGTGGAGGTGGAGAACCCCGACACGGTGCTACCGATGCTGGAAGGTGTTGAACTGCGTGTGTACGAAGCATCGGATGGCTATCGGCTGACACTCTACGCACCGGACACCCTTGCGCTCAAACTGCTCCAGATGGGGTATGGTCAAGTGCGAGCGGTTCAAGTGCATGAGCCTGACCTCGCCGATGCGTGGCAGTGGTTTCACCTGCAACATCGGGGCAATCCCCCCAAAATCGTGGAGTGAAGGATGAATCTAAAAGAGGAGCTGATTGAGAGCCAGACGCTCTATCGAGGGCGCGTCGTGACCCTGCGGATAGACACCGTGCGATTGCCCAGCGGACGCACCGCCCGCCGTGAGATTGTGGAACATCGCGGGGCTGTAGCAATTGTGCCGATGCTCGATGAGGATACCGTCTTGCTCATTCGCCAGTACCGTCAGGCGGTCGGTGAGGTGTTGTTAGAAATCCCAGCAGGCACGCTGGAACCTGACGAACCCCCCGAATCCTGTGCCCGCCGCGAGCTGGAAGAGGAGACCGGCTACCAATCGCGCCAGATACGCAAGCTGTTTAGCCAGTACCTCGCGCCCGGCTACTCCCAAGAGGTACTACATGTCTACTTAGCGGAAGACCTCATCCGCACACGCCCCCAACCGGAAGAGGATGAACTGGTGGAACTGGTGCCTACTCCTATAGACCAGATTGCGGAGATGATCCTGCAGGGTACAATCAAGGACTCGAAGACGATTGCTGGGCTGTTGATGACCTTGAGATTGAAGGGACGATGACACGGAAACTGTCGGATTTGAGGGCACGGATTGACCAGATAGACGAGCAGATTCTGGCGCTTCTGAACGAACGGGCGGAGCTGGCAAAGGCGATTGGCGAAGTCAAATCGCGCGACCAGAAACCGTTCTTCACCCCCGAGCGGGAGCAGATGATTTATCGCAAGCTCCAACGGCTCAACAAGGGACCGCTCACGCACGAGCAGTTGGTCGGTATCTTCCGCGAGATTATCTCCATCTCGCGGGCGTTGGAAAAGGCACCGACGGTCGCCTACTGGGGTCCTGACGGCACTTTCACCCACATGGCGGCGCTCAAATGTTTCGGGCGGTCGTCCCATTACACCGCGTGCGACACTATTCCTGATGTGTTCGCAGCGGTTGAGCAGTCTACGGTGGATTATGGGGTGGTGCCTGTGGAGAACTCCATCGCGGGGGTCGTGCCCGAGACGCTGGATATGTTCCCCCTCACGAACGCCAAGATTTGTGCGGAGGTCTATGTCCCGATTGCTCATCACCTCCTCTCGCGTTGCAAGAGTTTGAACCAGATTATTCGGGTCTATGCGGGACCTCAGCCGCTTCAGCAGTGTCGGCGTTGGCTACGGCTCCACCTGCCCGCCGCAGAGATTATTGAGGCGACCCCGACCGCCCGCGCCGCACGGATTGCGATGGAAGACCCCAACGGCGCCGCCATCGGCAACGACCTGACCGCCGAACTGTTGGGCATCCCTAAACTGGTGGAACACATTGAGGATAACCCTCACAACCGCACGCGGTTCTTGGTAATCGGCTACAACGAGCCTACGCCCACCGGCAACGATAAGACCTCGATGGTGTTCACCCTGCGCAACCGTCCGGGTGAGCTGTACCATGCGCTGGGCGCGTTTGAGAAGTACGGTGTGAACCTCACCCTCATCGAGTCGCGCCCCAACCCACGCGGGATGTTTGAGTATCTGTTCTACATCGATATTCAAGGGCACCGCCAGGATGACAAGGTACGCCAAGCCCTGGAGGAGCTGGACACCTACGCACGCGAGGTGGTCATCTTAGGCTCCTATCCCGCAGCGGAGTAAGAAGCAGCACCGCACGGGCAGGCGGTGGTACGACCGAACTCACCTCAGGGTTCAGCAGGAGTCGCTGTTTCCCCTTCTGCGTGCTGTTTCGCTAAGGCGATACAGCCGAACCCTTGAGAGTTTTTTGAACCCAGCCCTGCCGAAAACGCCATCTCAAAGTGTTCGGGCGGGAGGCAGAGCTCATACAGACCGCTCCACGCCTTGACGACCGTCTCCTTGTAGTACAGAATATGTTGGTTCCGCGCACTGACTCGGTAGGGCTTGATGGAAGCGCCCTCCATCGGTACTTCCCGTTCGTGCCAACGGTTCACTTTGCGCTGAAGGTTCAACAGCAGTTGCTCCTCAAACTCTGACTCTTGGGGCGCGTAGTAGTAGGTCTTCTTCTTGCCGTTGGGCGTTTCGAAGGTGCTGTAGACCGTGATGGGCGAGAGCGTACGCACAATCACGCGCTCCGCATAGGGCGGCTCTGGCTCTACATACACCTGCTTGACCCGTGCCCGCTGGCTGTGGAACTGCACGCGGGGCGTGTCCAATAAGTGCAGAACCAGCGATTCCAGAAACTCCCGCATCATAGAACAGACCACCAGCCGTATAGACCCCTCAAAGTAGAGATAGTCGCCTTCCAAGCGGTAGTTGCCCATCAGGCGCGAGAAGGTGAAGTACTTGAGTTGGCGTTTGCCATCGGGATACCCGACATCATGCACGCGAGTCGCCAGCGCCTCGTCCAGGTAGTAATAGATAAGCCCTTGCACTATCGCGTTGTAGTGCTTTGGCACGCGCAAGCTCGCCCCCTCCGGCTCTAAGAGGATACTGACTCTCATAGCCATTCAATTCATTTTTTCTCGGGCAATTCCTGTCCCCCCCTTGACAAAACGGTCAAAATATGCTATAATATAGCCAGCCACAAGATGTTGGGGTAGAGAGCCATTTGCCCCGAATATGTGGCTGATGAGGCGAGATATGCGATGTCCATACTGCACGAAGGATGAGGACCATGTGATCGACTCTCGCCCTACGCAAGATGGGCGCGTCATCCGTCGACGGCGAGAATGTTTAGCCTGCGGACGACGATTTACTACCTTTGAGCGTTTTGAAGAACGACCCCTTGTGGTGGTGAAAAAGGATAACCGTCGAGAGCCGTTCGACCGCAATAAGATACTTCAGGGGATGAAGGTGGCATGCCAGAAACGCCCTGTGAGTATGGCAACTTTGGAACAGGCGGTCGAAGAGATTGAACACGAAATCCAAAGCCGTATCGAGTCGGAAATCAGCAGTATGGAAATCGGGCGTATGGTGATGGAAAAACTGCTGAAAATTGACCCCGTCGCCTATGTCCGATTCGCCTCGGTCTATGAGGAGTTTCAAGACCCTCAGCAGTTCAGCAAAGTCGTTCAAATGCTGAACCGCATCCAACGCAAACCTCAACGAGGCGAATAACCCAAAGGGAGGACTACAATGCACAATCCAGAGGAAGGACTTATTCAGCAATCTCCAATTGAAACCAACGGAACTGCAACCGTATCGATGGAAGCCGCACGCTCCAAACCCAAAATCGCCCCGGAGCGACGCTATGGCTACATTCCGCGCGAGAAATTTGACAATATCAATCGTGGCAAGGGACTACGCATCCAACGCCACTTCACCCAGCCCGGTGTAGACCCCTTTGATACCGTGCAGTGGGAGAAGCGTACCGCCATCATCACCGGGGAGCGGGGCGAAGTGGTGTTCGAGCAAAAGGAAGTGGAGGTACCCGGCTTCTGGTCGCAACTTGCAACGAATGTGGTCGTCTCCAAATATTTTCGTGGCGCTGTGGGCACACCCGAACGCGAGACCAGCGTACGCCAAGTCATTGGGC
>JBDNDR010000182.1:0-4838 GCA_046718995.1 Fimbriimonadales bacterium | reverse complement strand
GACCCCAATCTGGAACACGCGGATAGGGGTGTTAGACCGCGCCGAGCGGACGACAGCGGTCTCCTCAAACGGTCCTACGACCACCGAGAAGAAGCAAACGGGCAAGTCGTTCTGCCAAACGGTGATGCGTTCGCCGCCCTTGACCTGCTCGCTGAGCTTGTTGCCCTGAGCAAAACCCCGCCAGTTGGGAGCCGTGTGAACCCTGACACGGTGCCTTGCGGGTAAACGCCCAATATGGGGGTACCAATAGGAACAGAGTAGGGCATACTGGTCGCTCACCCGGTCATCGGGCAGAAACCAGATCACACCCTCATAGTTCAGCTCCAAATCAAACTGATTGGGCAGAGGGCGGTCGCCCTGAAGCCACACGATGCCTCCCGCGCGTCCCAGCCAATAGCCAGTGGATGGCGGAACGGTGGCATCGGTGTCAAAGTTGACAACTGGTAGGGTGCGACCCTTGTAGCGTGCTGAAATAACCTTGTAGGGGGCATTCAGGCGCATCAGCAAGGCTCGGTCTTCCCCACTGAGCCGACGCACGGTGAGGCGGTCGCGGACGATGGCTTTGCGTGCCTTCGGTTCAAAGCGCACTATCAGGTCGTGGAAAGCAATCTCGAACGGCACGGCAACCGACTCGGGCACTTCGGCTCCCAGCCGAAACCCTTGAGCAGTGGAACGGATAGGGTGAACACGGTCGCATAGCTCTTGAACCAGCTGGAACTTGTGGAAGACCAGCCATCGCTCGTTGGGAGCGCCGTAGCCCTTGGGCGCAGGAAAATGGCTCACCGACCAGTTTGGAAGGCGGTCTTTCCCCTTAAGCCAGCCGTGCCAGTGCAGAGTTTCGGCGTTCTCGCCCAACGCGCGCAGGGCACTGACATCACCCCGACGCACTATCTGCCGAACCTGAGCAAGGAACTCCGCCTCGGTGCGCGGTTCACGGGGCAAGAACCACCAACCCCCCAGAACCACCACGCCGACCAACGCCATCAGCCCTGCAAACCGTTTCACGGTAGGGGTTATACCCGAACAGGAGAGTGATGAACCATCCCGAACCTGTCAGCCATGCCACGAATCGGACTGCAACTGTATACGCTACGCGACGACATCGCCCGCGATTTCGAAGGGGTCGTTCGAGCCGTTGCGCGGATGGGCTACGAAGCGATTGAACACGGTGGGGGCTTCGGTGCGCCGCCCGAAAGTCTGCAGAGCCTACTGCAGGAAACCGGGCTGAGTGTTGCCGGGCTGGGCTACTCGCTGGAAGATGTGGAAACACGCCTGTCCGAAGCGGTGGACTATCTCCACGCGCTCAACACCCAGTACGCCATCACCTTCTGGATTGACGAATCCCAGCGCCGCACCGCCGACGACTGGTACCGCCTTGCCGAACGGTTCCAGCGTGCGGGTGAAGCGCTTGCCCAGCACGGCATCCACTACCTCTATCACCTGCACGGCTACGAGTTCAGCCCTGTAGACGGCGACCGACGCGGGGTCGACATCCTGATGGAGAACACCCAGCCCGATGCCTTCAATCTGGAACCCGACACTTACTGGGTTGAATATGGCGGAGCCGATGCCGTTGCCTTCTGCACGCAATATGCCCACCGTATTCGCTGTGTGCACCTCAAAGACTATGTCAGTAAACCCGACATGCACGATGTGGAGATTGGGGAGGGCGCGATCGATATGAAAGCTATCGTGCGTTTGGCGTTCCAGCACGACTGGGACTGGCTTATTGTGGAGCAGGAGCGCTATTTCCGCACGCCGCTGGAGAGCGCTGAGCGATGCTACCAGAACCTCAAGCGCATCGTGGCAGAGGTTCAGGCAGGCTAATCATTCTCATCTTCAGGGAGGCTGGGGAGCGCCTTGTTGAGCGTCTGGCGCAACCGGTCAAGCGTGGTGTGGGTGTAGACCTGGGTGGTGCTGAGCCGTGCGTGTCCCAGCAGTTCCTGCACGGTGCGCAGGTCGGCACCGCCTTCCAGCATATGCGTGGCGAAGCTGTGGCGCAGGGTATGGGGGCTGATGTCGCCCCCGATGAGGGTCCCGTACCGCTTGACCAGCCGATGGATACTGCGTGGGGTGAGCCGTCCACCCTGAGCGTTCAAAAACAGGGCACGGGTCGGCTTGGTCGGGTTGATGAGTTGGGGACGCACACTCTGAAGGTATTGGCTGAGCGCCTCGTGGGCAGGGGTTCCAAACAGCACGATGCGCTCCTTCTTGCCCTTACCCAATACACGGATGGCACGCTGTTCAAAATCCACATCGTTCACATCCAACCGTGCCAACTCGCTCACGCGTAAACCCGTCGCGTAGAGGAGTTCCAATATCGCCCCGTCGCGCAGGTGTAAAGCGTCGTCCGATTCGGCGGTCGGTTGATCCAACAGGAGGTGCATCTCCGTTCGGCTGAGGAACACGGGCAAGTTCCGGTGGCTGGTGGGTAAGGCAATCCCTGCGCAGGGGTCGCGGGAGACCCAGCCCATCGCCCGACAGTAGCGGAAGAACGACCGAAGCGCATACAACTTACGCATGCGGGTCGTGCGCTCGGCGGAGCGGTACGAATCGATCCAACTTCGGACGAGCCGTTCGCTAACCGTCTCCAGCGTCTCGGCGCCAGTGCTGACGGCATACTCCACGAACTGTGCCAAGTCGGTGCCGTAGGCTTTAACGGTCTGTTCTGACCGGCGCACGCGCAGGTGGTTCAGAAAACGTTCTACCGCCTCGTCCAGATGCATTCTAAGGGCAGTATACCTCTCAGGTATAATCGCCGTGTCATGAACCATTGGAGCGAGGTCGCTGAGCGGTTGCGTCAATCGTTGGAGGTACGCCACCAGGCGCGCGAGGAAGCCTTACAAGCCTGTCGAAAAACGATTCAGCTCTGTGCCCGCGCGATTCGCCACCTCCATCGCCACGAGTTTGAACAGTGTCGCGAACTGCTCACCGAAGCCCACAACCAACTCAGCTCCGCCCGCGAGCGATTGCGCCCCTATCCGATGCTCTACTATGCGGGCTTCCTCCACGATGCGGAAAAGGAATATGTGGAGGGCGAGGTGCTCTATGCGATTGTGCTGGGCGATGCGCTCCCCGAACCGGAAGACTTAGGCGTGGAAATCACCGCCTTCCTGAACGGGATGGCAGAAGCCGCCTCCGAGTGCCGACGGTATGTGCTCGACCTGCTCCGCGCCGGCGAACTGACCCATGCCGAAACCTTGCTCGGCGAGATGGACGAGATTTACGACGAACTGGTGACCTTTGACTACCCCGATGCGCTCACCGGCGGACTGAGGCGCACCTGCGACGCCCTGCGCGCCGTGTTGGAACGCACGCGCGCTGACCTCACGCTCACTGCAACCCAGAAGGAGCTGGAAAACACGCTCGCCAGCGTCTATCAGTCGCTTCAATCGCCCCCCACAAAGTGAGGCGCTCGCTTGGCTACGGCACGATAATTAGCCCACTGCCTGCACTGGCACCGCGCAAGACCTGCTGGACGAACTGCGGCTCGGGAAGCGCACCCTCAAAGCTGTGGCGGTCGTTGACCACCGTCTTGGGCACTGCCATCACACCGAACTGGCTCGCCAACTCAGGGAAGTCCTCGCTACTGACCCCCTCGGCAGTAATCCAGTCGTTCGCCATCGCTAACTTGTGCGCCATACGCACCGCCGCAGGGCAGTAGGGGCATCCGTAAGTCACGAACACGCGGATATGAACAGGGCGGTTCAAGTTCGCCAACATCAGACGGCTATCGGGCGCAAGACCGGGGTCGCCCTTGCCCACATCCTCAATCGCCCCCACCAACGAAGCGAACTCAAAGCCTGCCGGAATCCCCAAGTACCGAATCCCGTAGTCCTTCTCTTCGGTACGCACTACCACAGCAGGCGCGTAGGTAATCCCATACGCTTGGGCAACCGTCGGCTCCAGTTCCAAGCTGTGTTGCTCCAGGGTGAGCTTGCCTGGCGCAGTGCCGATGACCTCCTGAATCAGAGCCGAGAGCAGTTCACTCGTCTCGGGCGATTGGTCGGTCGTGAACACCACCAGCTTCACGGGGTTCACCAAGCTTTCAAATCGCTTTTGTAGGGTCTGTCGGTCTTTCTCTTGTAGTATTTGGCTCATTTAGGTTGTTCCTCCACTAAGTTAGAGAGCGGTTGGGTATCAGACGATTCATTGGCAGGAGCGACGGCGCGCTCGGGTAGCCCCACGATATGAACCGTCACATTCCCTTTCGCCAGCTTGAGTGCGGCTTCCACCGCCTCTGCCAAGCGCGATTGAACCCCCGACCGTACCACCAATCGGTCTACGACCACTTCTATGGTGTGCTGTTTGTAGCGGTCTAAGGAGGGCACTTCGGGCAGTTCGTACACTTGTCCATCCACCCTGACGCGCACGAAGCCGAGCTTCTGCACCTCGTCAAACACATGGCGGTACTCGCCTTTGCGCCCGCGCACAATCGGCGCCAGTACTTGGATACGCGTGCCCTCCGGCAAGCGCATCACCGTGTCCACAATCCCATCCACCGACTGGCGCGTGATGGGCTTGCCACACTGGGGACAGTGCGGACGCCCCGCCCGCGCAAACAGCAGGCGCAGGTAGTCGTAAATCTCCGTCACCGTGCCTACCGTACTGCGCGGGTTGTGGCTGGTGGACTTCTGGTCAATAGAAACCGCCGGTGACAGCCCCTCGATGGAGTCCACATCGGGCTTGTCCATCACACCGAGGAATTGGCGTGCATAGGATGAGAGGCTCTCCACATAGCGGCGCTGACCCTCGGCAAAGAGCGTGTCAAACGCCAAAGTGGATTTGCCCGACCCAGAGATGCCCGTTATCACAACGAGCTTGTCGCGCGGAATCGC
>JBDNDR010000181.1:0-4873 GCA_046718995.1 Fimbriimonadales bacterium | reverse complement strand
TCTGTGCAACCGCCGGGAACATAGATGCAGAGGCTATCCAGTGTGGGCGGACGGCACAGAGCGTTGTTGACGATAAACTCGCGGTAGCTGATGTACATCTGCCCCACGAGGTTCGGAGCGGTGGAACCCGTGAAAGTATAACTCGTCTCGCCATTGATGTCGAGCGTGCCTTCAACCGAACCGTCCGCGCGCACCTCTAATTTGAGACGATACCAGCCCGGTGCCACATTCGCCAAGTCGACAGCGCCAAACTCCACCCAGTCCGACAGGCTGTTCCCGCCGTCGCCTGCATCCACGAGGCGCAGGGTCACTTGGTTCGTATCCTCGCGGCGATGATAGACCCACGCCACACCTGTGATGCCCGGTCCGGGAGCGAGATTGGCTGGAACTGTGGGACTGGTGTAGGGTATGGGACGATAGAAGGTATCGCAGGTGCCCATCAAGCCGATTGCCCACGATTCATGCTCTACAGTGCCTCCTGCAGGCAGTGGGGTCGTCTCAAGGTAGATGTAGGTCTCGAACCCAGCGCCGTTGGTGAAGAGGAAGTCGCTGGTGATGGCGTTGCCACCGCCCGTCCAGTCCCATGCAATCATGGCGTTCCCGCCGTCGGGTGAAGCACTAATCGCGTTCGGATTGGGATTGCTGGGGTCGTTGCCAGCGGAGGCTCCCGCCACCGTAGGGTCAATCACGCGAGCATTACGCCAGGAACCCGTAGCGCCAAATACGATTGAACCCACGCTTCGGCTATTGAAGTTCTCACAATCAGTGGGGATGGAGGCGCTAGCATTAGCGGCACCTGGGGTAGGGCGCATCATACCAAAGTCGCGCCCGTTGTTATCGGTGTCATACCCGTCGGAATAGCGCGACCAAGTCATGTAGGTGTTGTCGTTACCGGTGCCCGACTCGTTGCTCTGGAGTTCGCCCCAGATTCCGCCCCCGATTTGAGGAAGCAGGTCAGAAGGCACCCAAGTGGACAGGTCGGGAGCACGCATAACTTCGTAGGCAACCGCATCGACCACAGCCCCGTTGGCATCCTTGAGGGCTATCCACTCATTATCGTTCTCCCAGAAGCTCACCGTGGTTTGGGGAATAACAAGGTTTACATTCGGCACGAGGGGATCACCAACCACTAAGTAGCCGTTCGCGGGGATCACAGTGCCGTCTGGAAAAACAAAGTCCGGGTTGTTATCGCCTGTCAGCTGGTCGCCCGACTCCAGTGTCCACCCTGAAATGTCGACGGGGAAGTTATTGGGGTTGTAGAGTTCTACAAACTCGCGGTCGTCGTCGCCGATGTCATCGTACACAAACTCGTTGATTAGAATGCGGGGTTGCGCGAGAGCCATACTACAGGCGCACAAGAGCGCGCACGGAATCATCATCCATCGCTTCATCGCATAGTCCTCCTTTCTATTGGCTTATGGTGTAAAGCTTTGTCAATTATACCCCACCCCGTCACCCTGAGCCTCCCCTTTCGTCACCCTGAGCCGCAGGCGAAGGGGCTCGATGAGATGCTTCACTGCGCTCAGCATGACGGCGTGGGGTGTTCAGCATGACGGAGTAGGGGCGTTCATGGCGCGAGCATTCCCCCGTCACCCTGAGCCTCACCTTTCGTCTCCCTGAGCAACCCTCCCTTCGTCACCCTGAGCCGCAGGCGAAGGGTCTCGATGAGATGCTTCGCTGGCGCTCCGCATGACGGGGTGGGGTCTGTGCCGACACCCCTCTCTGTTTACGGCATATGCGCTAACTTAAGAAAGGGCGAACTCACGGAAGCCCGCATCAGACAACATTTCCACGCACCATCCCCGTTGGATCTACCTCAAGGGGAGCCCCCGACTGGTAGCGGAATGGGGTTCCCGGAGCGTCAGAAAGACGACTCATGGTGCCTATAACCCGTTCATTTGCTCTTAAGTTAGCGCACATGCTGTTTACGGAGAGGGGCTGGGGGGTGAGGTGAAAACTGAGAGGCTTCGCTGGCGTTCAGCATGACGCGTCTCCTCCTTAGGTTCTACCTGCCTGTAGAGGGGGCTAACAGGGTATAATCGGGGCTGTGGAGGTTTATGGCGATGAAGCCGATGACTGTAGAACGCACACAATTACCGAAGATCGATTTTCTCCGCACGATGATGCTCTCACGCGAGGGCGACCGACGCGAAGGGATTCTGATGCGTCAGGGCAAAGGCTGGTTCCAAGTACCAGGCATGGGACACGAGGCACTCGCTGTGGTCGCCTATCACCTACGCCCCGACGACTATCTCTTTCCCACCTATCGCGATCGGGCGTTGATGCTGGCACGCGGGATGAGCACGCGCGAGATTGCCTTAGACTTTATGGCGCGCGCTGGCTCCAGTTCCGAAGGGCGCAACATGCCCGCTCACTATTCGTCCCGTGCGCTGAATGTGTTCTCGGTGGCGACGCCGACGGGCGCCCAGTGCTTGCCGGCAGTCGGCACGGCGTGGGGCATCAAGCTGGCTGGCGATGACCGCGTCGTCCTCTGCACTATCGGCGACGCCGCGTCCCGCCAAGGCGAGTTCTATGAAGCCGTCTGCTTCGCCATCCAAGAGAAGCTGCCGGTCGTTTTTATGGTAGAAGATAATCAGTACGGCATCAGCACCCCGACCGCCCAGATGCTCCCGATGCGCCTGAATGTGTTCGACGAGCGCTGGGTGGTGTATGTGAACGGGCGCGATGTGATGGAGGTCTACGAGAAGTCGGGTGAAGCCATCCTCCGCGCACGGCAAGGTGGGGGTCCCACCATCCTGTGGTGCGAAATCGACCGCTTGAGCTCGCATACCAGCGCCGACGACCACCGGGTCTACCGCCCTGCCGAAGAGATTGAGGCGATGCACCAGCGCGACCCCATCCGCCTGTTCGCCGAATCGCTCATCCAGAGCGGCGAGCTGACCGAAGCGGAGTGGCAGGCGATGCAGGAAGCCGTCGTGCAGGAGGTGGATACCATCTATCAAGAGGTGGAGCGTGTGCCTCTGCCTGACCCCGCACGGGTTCTCGACCACCTGTTCGGCGAGCCACCCAGCGAGTATCGCCCACTCCCGATGGAAGCCGAAGCGGAACCCACCACGATGGTGAACGCCATCAACCGGGTGTTCCACGCCGCGATGGAGACCTTCCCGAATGTGATTTTCTTCGGCGAAGACATAGAAGACCCCAAGGGCGGCGTGTTCGGCTTCACCAAAGGTCTCAGCACGAAGTATCCCGACCGCGTGTTCAACTCGCCTTTGGCAGAGGCGACCATCGTCGGGACGGCGGTTGGCTTGGCGGCGATGGGCTACCGTCCCGTGTTTGAAATCCAGTTCATCGATTTCATCACGCCGGGCTTCCACCAGCTGGTCTCGCAGATTGCCACCCTGCGTTGGCGCAGTAAGGGCGAATGGAAATGCCCGATGATTATCTACTCGCCTTATGGTGCCTATCTGCCAGCAGGCGGTATGTGGCACAGCCAGAGCAACGATGGCTGGTGGGCACACACGCCCGGTCTCCGAGTCGCCATCCCCAGCACCCCAGACGATGTCGCAGGACTGTTCTGGACGGCGATGCAGGATGACGACCCGACGCTCCTGCTGATTCCCAAGCACATCTTCCGCGTGCGTCGCCCTGTGAGCGCTTATGAGCCAGTGCCGTTCGGCAAGGCGCAAATCCGACGCGCTGGCGAGCATGTGACGGTGGTCGCTTGGGGCAACACGCTGGAGCTAGCCGAGCAGGCGGCAGAGGCGATGGCGCAACAGGGGATCTCGCTGGAGATTATTGACCCGCGCACCCTCGTGCCGTTCGATTGGGCGACCGTCGAGCAGTCACTGGCGAAGACGGGGCGGTTGGTGGTCATCCACGAAGACAATCGCACCTGCGGGTTCGGGCAGGCGATTATCTCCGAGATGACGACCGTGCCTGACCGTTTCAACCTTCTGCTCGCTCCGCCCCAACTGGTGGCACGCTACGATGTGCATATTCCCTTCTGCCCCGAGTTGGAGTACGCCGTTCTGCCCGACCTCCCACGCGTGCTTCAGGCAATCCAGACCGTGCTGGAGTAAGAAGGAGGGGGTGCTTCGCTCACCCCCTTCGTCATGCTGAGCGAAGCGAAGCCTCTCAGTTTTCACCTCACCCCCTGCCCCGCTCCGTAAACAGAGAGGGGAGCCTACCCCGTCTTGCAGAGCGCCCAACCCCGTCATGCGGAGCGTCCGCGAAGCATCTCAGTTTTCACCTCACCCCCAGCCCCTCTCCGTAAACAGAGAGGGGTGTCGGCACAGACCCCACCCCGTCATGCGGAGCGCAGCGAAGCATCTCAGACCCTTCGCATTCGCTCAGGGTGACGGGATGGAATCGCTCTGGGTAACGGCGTGGGGTCAGGGAGCAAGTGCCTGGTTCCCCCTGCTGTAGGGGGAGGAGAACACCCCACCCGCGTC
Organism: Fimbriimonadales bacterium; assembly: GCA_046718995.1. GTDB lineage: Bacteria > Armatimonadota > Fimbriimonadia > Fimbriimonadales > GBS-DC > CAKZQI01. Next base: position 458 of record JBDNDR010000181.1, on the reverse strand, counting down.
ATGCTGAGCGCAGCGAAGCATCTCAATAAGATCCTTCGCTCCGTTCAGGGTGACGCAGGGGAACACAGGGCAACGCATCGGGCATGCAGGGATACAAAGCACGCAAGGTAGCCTCATCACAGGTACAATTCATCTCAAGATGAACCGTACGGTTGGAATCGTGATGTTATGCTGTTTGAGCCTGAGTGGGCTTGGAGCGGGCACTCTGTTATGGCGTGTTCAACAACAAGCCACCACACTACACGGCTCGGTTCTGTTGGGGGGCTACTCGCTCAGTGGGGTGCCGCTGGATGAACTGACCCTGCACTTGGAATCGATTGGAGACGCGCTGGCATCCGTCCCGCTTGCCCCAATCGAGGCGCCCCGCGCTTCGGCATCCCTGAGGGAGTGGGGCATTGAGTTAGACCCCCAACGCACGGCTCAGGCGATTCAATCCGCATGGTCGCAGGTGCCGTTGA
>JBDNDR010000180.1:0-4896 GCA_046718995.1 Fimbriimonadales bacterium | reverse complement strand
CGCGCGCCACCGCAGGCGTGCGAGGGGGTTCGGGCATGCGGCTCAGTGCCCAAAGCGACGCAAAGGTGAACAGCGCACCCAGCCCAAACAGCACCCCAAACGCCACCGATTGCGGGAACCGGTCGTATTTGACCGCCTGATCCAAAAAAATCGCCGGTGGAAGCGCCGCGCTGGCGGAGACCAAACCCAGAATCATATTGCGCCTGCCGAAATAGCGTCCCCGATGGTCTGGAGGCACGAGGTCGCTCAGCCACGCCAGAAAGGCGGGTCCGGCAAACGCACCGATGACCGCCGAGAGGATTAGGAACGCCGTGAAGCTGAACAGGCGTGGGAACTCCGGCGAAAGGAACGGCAACACCGCTATCAACAGGAGCGGGATGCGCGCCAGCGTGGCGTACTTGAGCACCATCTGCTTGCGGCTGGGAGTGATGTCCGCCAGATAGGCGGTGAAAATCTGGAGTGCCCCTGCCAGCGACGGCACCGAAGTGATAATCCCAATCCAGAGGTCGTTCGCCCCGAAGTAGCGCGCCAGACCTATCTGGAATGCGCCCGTAGTAAGGGCGATGTAGAGCGTGATGAAAATGGCGTCCCAGTTCGCCCAGCGCAGACCCCGCATCACCTCCAGGCGGTTCAAAGTGGGAGTCTCGGTCTTCACAGCGTGCGCACCTCCACACGCCAGTCCACGATGTCCAAATCGGGGTCGGCGATGTCGCCAGCGCTCTCCAGCCCTGTGTCGATATTGCGGATGATGCGGTCTTGGTCAATCCGCAGATTCAGGTACTGCCCTAATCCCGGCGGACCCAGCGAGTCGCTGACTTTGGGTGCGGTGTCGTTGGGGTCTATCGGGACGCGGTCTGTGGCGATGAAGTTCAGCTGGATAAAACGCATCGCCCGCGCCTCGTCAGGGTCAGGTAGGAACTGGGTGAGCGTAATCTCAAAGCGCAGGCGGTTCGACTCGGCGCCCACCGGTTCTACTTGGATAGGCACACCGATATATTGGAAGACCGAGAGGTTCGTTTCGGGCACCACGCGATAGAGGGCATAGCGTGCTTGGGGCTGAAAGCGGTCGTAGCGCATGAAGTGGGTGAAAGCGCCGCCAGCGAAACCGTTGCCCCAAGGTGGGATCAACACGGGCACCGGTCCTGCCTGACCAGTGGAATCGTTGCTGAGGTTGAACAGCACGAAGTAGTGATATTCGGGGCGTATCCGCCCTGCCACCTGCATCTCGATGACCAGTCGGCGTACTCCTTCTTCTGCGGGCGTGTCGGGAAAGCGCGCACATCCCGCCAACAGGAGCAAAAGGAGCACTAAGCCAGACCTGTGGAGATGTGCCATGGCGTCCTAATCCATCGCCGAAAACACCACATACTTCGGGATGCTCATCTGCTCAATCCGTGAGCGCATGTCTTCCAGACACATATGATGCTCCTGCAGGTCGCCCTTGATGATGGGGTCGGTTGGCGCAAGAGGCACCTCGTTGATATGAACCGAGAGCGCACGCACACGCCGAGCCACTTGGAACGCCTCGTGGAGGTCGCGTGTGAACAGCCCCAGATGCAACCCCGGCTCCATCGCGTTCAGAACGGGGATTAGGTCGCTCAGGCTTTCGTAGGTGTGGATGAGGATCACGGGTCCGAACACGGCTTCCCGGTAAAGCGTACAGGTTGTGGGCACCTCCTCCAGCACGGTGGGGTGGTAGAACGGTGGCTCCGCCTGGGCGCCGAGCAGGACTTTCGCGCCGCTCTCGATGGCTTCCTGTACCCAGTGGCTCACGCGCTCCAACGCTTGAGGGTTGATTAGCGGTCCGAGTGTGGTCTCCTCGTCCATCGGGTCGCCCATCTTGAGCGATTGCAATCGGGGGAGCAGATGGTCTAAAAGCGGCTGGCGCAAGTTCGTAGGCACCCACACATGCTGAATCGCCGTGGCAGACTGCCCTGCCATCAGAAAGCCACAGCAGGCTACTTTTTCGGCGACACGCTCCAAGTTTGCGCTACTGGTCAGCACCACAGCGCCGACACTTTCGAGTTCCATCCAAATCTGTTTAGAGCCGGCACTGACGGGGAGCTTCAAGCCGACCTCTCGGCTCCCTGTGAAGGTCAGCAAGTCCACCTGCTCATGCTTGGCGAGTGCTTGTCCAATCTCGTCGCCCCTGCCTGTGAGGATGCTCAACGCTTCGGTGGGAAGCCCTGCCCGATAGAGAAGCAGTCCCAGCCGTAGGCAGGTGAGCGGTGCATCGGTGGAGGGCTTGAGGATGATGGCGTTGCCTGCGGCGATGGCGGGTGCGGTCTTCTGTGCGGCGCTAACTAAGGGTAGGTTAAACGCCAAGATGGAGGCGACCACCCCGCGCGGTTCACGCGCCCAGAAACCGAACCGCGAAATCCCATCGGAAAACGAGTCGGGCGAGAACTGAGTGGCTCGGGGGTGGTGGCAGGCTTCGGCAGCCAGCTCAAACAGGGTGATAGCACGCTCCACCTCTGCCCGTGCCTCAGCGAGCCGCTTGCCTGTCTCGCGCACCAGCAGGGTCGTCAACGCCTCATGCTCCTGGCGGATGAGGTGTGCCACTTGCCTGAGGATATGCTCCCGCTGGGAGAGGGACATCGCACGCATGAGGTTAGCCCCATGCTGGGCAATCGCCACCGCTTGGTCGACCTGCAGGGCGGTTCCCCGCGCCACATAGTCCAGTGGCTCCGCCGAGTAGGGGTCTAACACCTCCAGCCACTGGTCGGCACCCACGAGGTGCCCGCCGATAAGCATCTTTTGCATCGTTTTCATCGCTTATAGGCTATCGCCTCTATCTCCACGCGCACGCCTTTAGGCAATGCTGAGACCTCCACAGTGGCTCGGGCAGGATAGGGCGGATGGAAATACTCTTCGTAAATCTCGTTCACCGTAGCAAACTCGCCCAGGTCGGTCAAGTAAATCGTGGTCTTAACAACCGCATCCAGGCTCAACCCCACGCCCGTCAGCACCGCTTGAAGATTCTGGATGACTTGTCGGGTCTGGGTTGCGATACCACCGTCCACCACCTTGCCTGTGGTGGGGTCTACTGGAATCTGTCCAGAGATAAAAATCCAGTTGCCGACCTCTACCGCTTGCGAGTAGGGTCCGATAGGGGCAGGAGCATCGTGAGATAATATCGCCTTTTTCGCCATTTCCACCTCCATCTAAGGAGTATACCTGCCTATCGGTCTTGCAGGATAGCTACGCCGGGCAGGGTGCGCCCTTCCAAGAACTCCAGTGAGGCGCCTCCGCCTGTGGAGATATGGCTCATTCGGTCTGCCAATCCGAGTTGTTCGGCACTGGCAGAGGTGTCGCCACCGCCCAAAATAGAGAGGGCATCCGACTCGGCTAACGCTTGCATCACGAGGCGCGTACCTTGTTCGAAGGGCGGGGTCTCAAACGCGCCCAGCGGCCCGTTCCAGACCACCGTGCGTGCCGAGCGCACCATCTCGCTGAAGCGCTGGGCGGTTTCGGGCCCGATGTCCAGTCCCATCTTGTCCGCAGGGATGGCACTGACCGGCACGACTTCGGTGGGCACATTCGGCTCCAACCGTTCTGCAACGACCACATCGGTCGGTAGCACGAGTTTATCGCCTGCCATCTCCAGCGCTTGGCGTGCGAACTCCAGGCTCTCGGTGTCCAGAAGCGACTTGCCGACCTCATAGCCCTGTGCCTTGAGGAAGGTGAACGCCATCCCGCCCCCAATCAGCAAGCGGTCTACTTTGGGGAGCAGGTTCTGGATGACACCAATCTTGTCGTGGACTTTTGCGCCGCCCAGAATCGCCACGAAGGGTCGCTCAGGCTGTTCCAGCGCACCGCCGAGGTAGTTGAGTTCTTTTTCCATGAGCAAGCCCGCCACAGCAGGCAGATAGCGGGCGACCCCTTCCGTAGAGGCGTGGGCGCGATGTGCCGAACCGAACGCATCGTTCACATAAAGTTCCCCAAGCCGAGCGAGCGCCTGCGCAAAGGCAGGGTCGTTCGCTTCCTCCTCAGCGTGGAACCGCAGGTTCTCCAGTAGGGCAACCGAGCCGGGAGCAAGCGCCTGCACGCCCTCCTCAACCGCCTGACCGATGCAGTCCTCAAAGAAAGCCACAGGACGCCCCAGCAACTCACTGAGCCGATGTGCCACCGGTTGCAAACTATACTTCGGGTTGGGCTGACCCTTAGGACGCCCCAGATGCGACATCAGCACGACCGTTGCGCCCTGCTCAAGCAGGTACTGAATCGTGGGGAGCGCCTCGCGAATGCGGCGGTCGTCGGTAATCTGCCCGTCCTGAATCGGGACATTGAAATCCACGCGCACTAACACGCGCTTGCCTTTGACATCCACATCGTGAACCGTCTTTTTGTTCATGGCTATTTCCCTCGCAGTGCCGAGAATAGACCGCGAATGTACTGGATTTGCCCAGCGTGGTAGAAATCGTGTTCGGCGAGCATCAAAAACAGGCTACCTGTGGTGATACGCCCGCTGCCGTAAGTGGGTCGTTCGACCTCCAGGTCATCGTCGGTTAGGGGTGCCAGTGCGTCCAACACCGTTTCGTGTCCCTCTTTAGCAATCTGGAGCGCGGCTTGGAGGTTGCCGCCCATCGCTTTGAAGCGGTGCTCCATCGCCAGCCAGTCCACTCCACCCTCGCCGAACGCAGTGGAGATTTGCACGATTTTATCTGCGCCCACATGGAACACGATTTTAAGAATCGACCCATCTGCCCATCGGAAACCTTTGAAGCCTGTCGGGGGTACCCAGATTGCCTCTTCCTCGGTTAGTCCATCTACCGCCGAACTGAAACTGTGCCAACGACTACCTTCGTATGCCTGTTCCAACAATCGCTTGAGAAACTGAACCTGCGTTCTCATCCCTGGCTCCTGCTTGCGGAATTGTACCCTGCAGGTTCAGGG
>JBDNDR010000018.1:0-13026 GCA_046718995.1 Fimbriimonadales bacterium | reverse complement strand
GATCTCGCTGTTCGCCAGTGGCAGCCGAGCCGTTCGGCATCTCGGAGCCACTGGGATAAGGTGTCGGGCTGGGGGCTGCGAGTTCAGGCGTGGAACCATTCGGGGCGCTCCGAGGTCGTGCTGGGTGTGGGGCGTGCTTTGCTGGCGAGTCCTCCGCCCAGTGCCTATGCGAGTGAGGCGGCTCCTCAATTGCTCCTACGCCGTGCTGAGGGCTACTTCTCTGCCGACATGCGTTCCGAAATCACGCGTGGGGCATCTTGGCAGCTGGAGGTTCGCGTGCCTCCCAGCGATGGTTCCCAAGCCGTCACGCTCCACTTCCCCGATACACACCGACTGCCCCGCTCTGCGCAGCTGATGCTCGTGGACGAGCAGAGTGGGGCGCGAATACCTTTGCGCTCACGAGCCAACTATACCTTCACGGCGCCCCCTGCAGGAGGGACTTACACCTTCCGAGTGGAGCCTATGAGTGCGCGTGCGCTTCTGAGAGTGCTGACCCCAACCGTTCACGGTGGACGGAGCCGAGGCGAGGCGTTCCAGATTGGCTTTACGCTGACCGCTCCAGCGCAGGTGCAGGTCAATGTCCGTTCCGGTGCCCGGAAGGTGCGAACCCTTACTCTCAACGCCAGCCGTTCCGAGGGCTATCAGCAGGTGGTCTGGGACGGGCGCGACGACGCGGGTGTGGCACTCCCACCCGGTCAGTACATCGTCGAGGTGGTTGCCCAGAGCGAGGATGGGCAGGTCGCGCGAGCCGTAGTTCCCCTGCTCAGCACGAGGTGAAAACGATGCGAAAGGTTCTCTATCTGTTTGTGGCTCTTGCGGTCGTCGTGACCCTCGCTTGTGGAGGTGGCGGTGGGGGGGGCGGTATCAGCACCGATACCACGCCCCCCACGATTTCAGGCTTGGGGGTCTCACCCATTCTGCTCACGAACACTGCTACCGCACAGATTACCAGTACTGTAGTAGACCTCGATTCAGGGGTAGCAACTGTGCAGGCGGTGCTGACCTATCCCGATAATCGGCAAGCGAATGTGAGCCTTGCACGAGTAGACACAACAAACACCTATCAAGCGACCTTCACTGCCCAGTGGAACGGCACAGCGGGTGATTTGAGAGTGCAACTGCGCGCTGTGGATCGAGCGGGCAACCAAGCCACTCAGGAAACACAAGTGCGCTTGGCGGGCAACCCACCACCCCCACCGTTCTGACAGGTTCAAGGGTTTCGGGGGCTATTTCCAAGCCCCCTTCGCACTGCCCGTACCCTGCTTTCGTTCTCACCTCGTCCCCTCGGCAAGCGAAACCTCCCCTTCAGGCAGAAAAGCAGGAATCTGCCATCGTCCCCGAAAAAGACTCCACAGGAGGACGCAACGGTGCGCTCCCCAACAGAACCCTCCCTCTGGACTGAGGAGAACTGGATCGAACACCTGCACGAGTGGGCAACCATGCTCACGCCCGACGCCCACACCGCCGCCGACCTTGCGATGGAGTGCCTGTACGCTTTCTACCGCCATTTCCAGCACTTCCCGTGGCAACACCCCGACCCCCACCACGCACTCTGCTGGTGCCGTCATAAACTGCGGTCGTTGACCATAGACCGAACCCGACACGAGCAGTGCCTTGTACAAGTAGCGTGGGAGACTCTCCCCGAAGGGGTCGCCTGTGCGGCGATGGACGAAAGACTCCAAAATGAGTTTGATGCTCAAGCCTTTCTGGATTCGTTGCCTGAAGGGCTTCGGGAGGTGCTTCAGTTGCGCTTGGAGGGCTATTCGTGGGAGGAGGTGGGGCGTTTGTTAGGGAGGAACGCAAACACCTTGCGCAGTTATCTGCCCGATTTGAGGAAGAAGTTCATCGAGTTTTTCGGGTATGACCCATCGAAACGGGCATCTGAATCGTTTATTAGGGTAGAAGCGGCAAACGCTTCTGAAGATGGAGGGCGAGACGATGAAGGCACTAGTGGCACTGAGAAAGGGTTTACTCACGACACAGAAAGTGCAGGGGGGGTAGTCGCCCTGCGTTTCGTTGGCGGTTGGATGGTCGCGGTGTTCGCTCCTTGCTCGTGGGACGTCGAGGACGCCTGTTAGCCTGTTTATTCACCCTGCTACTGATTCACCTCAATCTGCTCCCCACTGTTGCCAGTACCGAACTGGTAAGAGCGCGCTCGAAGGTCTCGGTGCCGACGCTCCCAAGCGTCCCGCTGACCCTGCGTGTGGCTTCTTGGTTAATGCAGATTCAGGTTCAGCCCAAAGAGACCCCACCTCTTGCACCTGCGCCAGGACTGTCCCCCGCTTGGGGCGCCAGTGCAGGGGTGTATGGGGGCGTTGTGAACCTCGGCAACGGCAACCTCACTCTGCAAGTGCCTTTTGGCACAGGTGGTTTGCCCTTTGTGTTGATTTTCAACTCGCAAGCCTCGTCTTCCCCCACTTCACCGATTGCCCCGAAGTGGACCCATAACTGGAATGTGTTTCTGGTGCTGAACAGCAACCAGACCCAAGCAGTCTTGTATGAGGGCGATGGCTCGCGCTGGGTCTTCACCGACCCTGATGGGGATGGCATTTTCAGTGCTCCCCGAGGACGGTTTGAACAGTTGGAGCGTTTGACCGATGGACGCTATCAGCTCAGTCATCACAGCAACGACGCGCGGTGGCTGTTTAGTAGCACAGGCACGACCCGCTGGCTGGAAGCGATTGAGGACATCTACGGTCGCAAGACAGAGTTGGTGTACACGAACGGCCGACTCAGCGGTGTGGTAGATCGTTATGGACGGACGATGAGCCTGACCTATGACCCCAACGGACGGCTTTGGAAGGTCAGCGACTTTTCAGGGCGCGAGTGGGAGTTCGTTTACTTCAACAATCGGTTGGAGCGGGTGCGTTTCCCTGTGGTGACGGACGAGAATGCTCAGCCCCGCCAGTATGAGATTGTCTGGGGCTACAACAGTCGGGGGAATGTGTCGAGTTGGACAGACCGATTGGGTCAGGTGTGGCAGTACGGGTATCTATCGGGAACGAGCGACGCGCTCAAGTGGTTCCGCGACCCGTCGGGCAATCAGTGGACGGCGACTTATTCGGTGGTGGTGGCTGAGGGGAATGATAGCACAAGTTCCGCCGAGAGTGGGGTTAGTCGTTGGACAGACCCGACAGGGGTGTGGGTGGAGTATGGCTTTGCGTCGCCTGTGGCGGTACGCACGACACGCGGGGGCAACAACACGACCGCTCGGCTCACCACGCGCTTGTGGTACAACGGGCAGTATCAGGTGGTGAAGCGTCAAGACCCAGCGGGGCTAGTGTGGGAATGGCAGTACGATCCCGACGGCAAGTTGCTCTGGAGTAAGAAGCCGAACGGTGCAACAACGACCTATACCTACTATGCGGGCACCGACCGCTTGTGGAGGACGACCGATGCGCTGGGGAATGTGTGGGAATACACCTACACCGATTACGGCGATGTGAAGAGCGTGAAAGACCCAGAGGGGGCGATTTCGCAGTATGTGTATGACTACGAGTTGGGCGAGCCTGCGTATGGGCAGGTTCGGAAGATGATAGACCCGCTGGGTCGGGAGACGGAGTCCAAGTACTACTCTGCGAGTGACCCGAACTTGGCGCGTCGGGGGCAGGTGCAAGAGGTGGTGGTACCAGGTGGCTACTGGCGACGGATGGACTATGGCGGTGCGGGCTGGCTGGTACGACGGGAGGTGCAGGTGGCATCTGGGAGCGAGGAGACCACCTATACCTATGACAGTTGGGGTCGGTTGCGTGGGATAGACTATCCGCGCAGTGCAGATGTCTCGATGGGCTGGGATGGTGAAAACCGGCGGGTATGGGTGCAAGATGGTGCGGGTCGTCGGGACTACACCTATGATGCGTGGGCTCGTGTGCGACAGCAGCGTGGCTGTTGCGGGGATGGCATAGAAGTCGTGGCGGTGTCGGCAGAGTATGACAAGGCAGGCAGGAAGCGTTTTGAGCGGGAATTGAATGCGAGCAATCAGGCGATCCGCACGATAGAGACAACCTATGATGCGCTGGGTCGGGTACAGACGATTGGAGACTATCGGGGACAGGTAGTGTATGAGTATGACCTTTCCTCTGGACGCCTGAAGAAGGAGTACTACCCGAACGGGAGTTATGTGGAGCATACTTACTACGGTTTGGATAACCCATCGCAGAGAGGAAATGTGTGGAAGGTGGAGCACAAGCGGTTGGCGGACAACAGTCTGCTAATAGGCTATGAGTACACCTATGACCTGTTGGGTCGAGTGGAGCAGAGTGTGGAGCGTCCGAGTGGGGACACGACGATATATACTTACACGCCGGCGGGTCGGTTGCATACTGAGGAGCGAACAGGTCAAGTGGCATATTCGCGGAGTTATGAGTACAACTTGGATGGGAGCCGTTCGGAGGTGGTTCGAGATGATGCGCTGAACGGTTCTCACTGGGAGTTGTACATTTATGACGAGGTGTCGGGTCGTTTGGAGAGCGTGTTGGACTTGCAGACTGGTGAAGTGAACGAGTTTGAGTGGAACTCCGAGGGCACTTTAGCGCGGTGGAGCGAGCCGAACACAGGATATGACCGTGTGTTTGGTTATGACGAGGAAGGTCGGTTGGTGAAGATAGAGCGGGATTACGGGAACGGGAACTTGCAAACGGCGTATGAGTATGGGTACAGTGTGGATGGCGTCAAGATCTGGAAAAAAGACCATCTGAACCAGCAGGAGTATCGGTATGTGTGCCGAATAGGGTGTGGAGGCGTGCCGATGCGGGTGTATAATCGGGCGATAGGTGGAGCGAGCTGGACGAGTGTGGAGGATTATCTAAAAACTCCCACTTTTATTGCCTATCATAATACCATAGGTGACTACTACGATTATCGTTGGCTTGCAGGCAACTGGCTTGGTAGGTTCCCTAACGGAGATGGAAAGTTAGTTTATCGGGATGCTTACGGTTTCACACCGATTCTTGTGGAACTGGATTTTCCACCACCTTTGTATCTGCAGTTTGATGAACAAAGTGTAGGTGATTTTGCACCACAAGCGATAAAGGCAGTCATTATAGTTGGAGTTATCTTGATAGCACTTTCATGGTGTATACTATGCACCAGTAGACTCACCGATGGTGTGGGTGGTAGCGATGCATTTCTACATTGTTATGCGGGCTGTGTTGGATGCGGTCTGTGTGGTTGCCTACCTGGACTCTTAGGGATCGGCAAGGAAATTGCTGATGCGATATTTGGTGGTACAGTAGAGGGGAGGGATATAATTAATACGGAAATAGGCTGTGCAATCGGTAAGTCAATATGCGGCAGTGTCCCTTTCTTTGCAAAGCGATGTTGTGAGGCGATGTGTAGGGGAGCCGAAGGAGGAGGTTTTCTGCTATGAAAAGGCATTCTTGGTGGGATGTTGTGGTGATTATACTAATAGTTCAATCATCGGCGTTAACGATGCTCACCACTAAGACATGGCTACCCAAATTAGGGTTATCGTATTTATTAGCTTACGAAAATGTTCCAGATGCAACCTTTCACATAGTAGACCCATTGGTGTTGTCGGCATCTAAAGTAGCGTCTGTTAGGGTTATCGAACGCTTGCCAGGTGAGATAGATTGGCAGTTTTATGATTTTGATGGTAATGTCTTTACACTTCGATCCATTCCAACACAAATTTCCAGTGCAAAACAAATTTATGGGCTGTTGGATAGGGGTAGAGCAATGCCGGTGGTGCAGTGGTTTATCGATACGATGGGGGTGAAGACAGTCAAGGAGATTCGATTGTATAGAAGTTTTACTCACAACTATATATTCTTGTTATCTGGGGATGGAGAGATCATTGGTATGGTAGTATATTATAAGGACTGAATGGGAGTGCGTTATGAGAAAGGTATTTCATTACTTATTATTTATTATCGTGTTGATATTAAACCAATTATTTTTATACATCCTAATTAGTGGTGATGTTAAAGATGATAATAAAATAATCTTAAACTTGTTTTTATCTTACTTATTTGTATTAATTTGTGTTTCAACTATCTGTTCAGTGATTTGGTCTATTCAAGGTCGTTGGATAGTTGTTGTTTTACTTTTTCTTTGGCTGTTTATGCAAGGAATACTTTTAGCTTTGGGCTTGCCAGGGAAATCTTCAATTTTTGGTATTGCCGTTTTCATTCCCATTGGACTTTCTGTTATTATTTTACTGGTAGTTATGATGAGGAGGGTCGGTTGGTGAAGATAGAGCGGGATTACGGGAACGGGAACTTGCAAACGGCGTATGAGTATGGGTATAGTGTGGATGGCGTCAAGATCTGGAAAAAAGACCATCTGAACCAGCAGGAGTATCGGTACTTGTGTCGGATAGGGTGTGGTGGAACGCCGATGCGAGTGTACAACCGAGCGATGGGACATGAGATCTGGACGAGTGGGGAGGACTATCTGCACACCCCCACTTTCATAGCCTACCAAAATCGCTATGGGAACTACATGGATTATCGGTGGCTTGCTGGGCACTGGCTTGCGCAGTTCCCTTCTGGAGAGGGGAAGATGGTCTATCGTGACGCGTTTGGTACAACTCCTGAGATAGTGTTATTAGACTTTCCTCCTCCACATTACTTACAGATTAGAGAAGATGATTTTCAGACGCAAGCTCTGGTATGGATTGTTATTATTGGAATTGCGCTATCAGCTTATGCTGTTTGGGATTGTATTAGGACAATTCATAAGACACGTGAAGAAGTAGAACGATGGGAAGACGAAATGCATTATGACCACGGAGGTGGAGCAGACAAGCTGGTTCACTGCGTGGCGGCTTGCTTGATCACTCTTCGTGCGGGTAGTCCGTGTGGTGAACTCGCTGCACGCGCAACTGAACGTAAGGGTACAAATCCATTTGGAGAATTTATTGGGGATCCAGATGATGAGAAAGCGAATTTCGATGGTGTAAGCTGTGGAGTGCTACTTACAGCTACAACTGGCTCATCTGTCCCGATGTATGATTTCCCTTATAATCCTCACAATGGACTGTGGGCACCAACTGGCAACGAATGGCTTGATTGCCAGATGTGCTGTCGCCAATCAGGGTATAGGGGGGTGATTAAGTGGCATTGAAGAAATACCAAAAGTGGTTCTGGATCTCTATGATAGGGCTTTTTTCAGTATGCTTTTTGCCGGCTTTACTCTATCGAGAGATTCAAAAATTTCCCTGGAGAATGCGTTATGAGGAAGCTATCCAGAGGCATAGAAAAGAACTGGACAGTTATATTTCGGCTCATAATATAAAAGAACTCTACCCTAAGAAGAATCTTCATCGTTGGTATGTTGTAGACCTTGTTCAAGAGCAAAAGGTATCAATAACAGCAGTAGGCATTATGAAATTCAGCAGAAACACTATGAAAAATGAACTAGAGAGGGTTGTTGCTTGGTATGATAAAGAAGGGGTTGTGGTGCGTTACCTCATCTTGCACCGAGATGCGAATAGTTTGCAGGATGGACAATATCGATATTATGTAAAAGTACCAATAAGTATACGAGAATTTGAATCGTTCATCAATAGCAAAGGTTTTACAAAAAATTGTCATGCGGGGTTGCTTGATATTGAAAATGCAAGTCATGGAATTACGCTTAGTACCTCATACAAGCCATCATTTTACTATGAAGTAGAGGTATGTACTGATTTATGGTTTTATTGGGAAACCGATGCCGAAGGTAATGTTCTTGCTTATGGTTTGCACGACTCACCATAGGAAACCAAGGCTTGATTGAAGGATACTTTGACAAAACGTGGAAGCGGGACTATCTGAACCAGCAGGAGTATCGGTACTTGTGTCGGATAGGGTGTGGTGGAACGCCGATGCGAGTGTACAACCGAGCGATGAGCATACTAAAACCCTCGATTACCCTCTACTCAGCTCCATTACCTTAGCGACGAAACGAGTGGGTTCCATATTCGCTTGGAGAGCTTGACGATAGTTCCCCAACCTATCTATAAGGTCTAAACGGTATAGGTGGAAGGGGGGCAGGGTGGTATCGGCATAGAGTGTGAAGCCGAGAGCTTCCGCCCTCACACAGAAATGGCGGTCTTCTCCCCAAAAGGATAATCCGCCAATCTCGCTGAACCGTACTCCTGATTGGATGGCTTCACGCCGTATCAGAGTACAGGCTCCTAACCCATGAACACGGTAGAGACCGGGCGCGTGTGTCAGGGCGTTCAAGAAATGGACTGTGCGGCGTTGAATCTCTTCTTGGTTCAGCTTCTCGCCTCGCTCTGAGCGATAGATTGTGTAGAAATCGCGATACCATACATTCGGTAGAGGAAACAATTCAGGTTGCCACCTTGTCCAAAACACTTCCGAGACAATTGCCCGATTGCACTCGCAGAGCCGACGCAGTAGGTTAGGAGGCACCACGAGGTCACTATCAATGAACCAGATTGCATCGTAATCCCTTTCCTGCGCGAAGTCAAACATCGCATCCTTTATGCTGGCTAATCGCCATACCAACGCTTCTGTCCATACATGAGTTTCTCGTCGTTCATATGTGGTGAATACAGGCGCTTCCCATATATGCACTTGCCCCTTATGGGTTTCGGCAAATTCGTGAAGGAGTCGCGACGAGTCAACTTCGTCGTTGTTGTCGACGAACAGGTAGTCCACCTCGTAGCCTTGCGTATCCTGATCGCTCAAGGAGGTAAGGAACTCGCGCAGGATTTCGGGCGATTGGCGCACTGGTGATGCGATAAGAACCCGCTGTACAGGCTGCTCTTGGTAGGCATAGTCCAGCAAGGCGCACCAGTAGATGCCGTCATTTGGCTCCGAAGTGATTTCTAAATGCGCTTGGAACCCTAAGCGTTTCCACTCTGGCTCGCTGAGCGTCTGGTAAGGCGCCAACACTAAAAGCCAACGCCGTGTAAGCGACTTCACATACTCGATCTGACTGCAAAGCCTCTCGCCATTACTGAGCAGTACGACCAAGTCATAGCGCGCTTCGCGGGGCACTTGACGGAATTCCAATAGTTGCTCTTTCATTTGAGGGAGCCGCTTGCGAGCGTTGTCGATGTGAATGGGGTTATCGCAGCCGTGAATCGTAGAGAAGGGAAGCTGGTTCTGGAGTAGCCATGTGCTTTCGCCCGTTTCACAGCCCCAATCGAGCACCGCAAGCCTCGCCGAATTGGGGAACGGCAGGTTTTCTATCGCCAGAGCCATTAGCCGAGTGCGAAGCGTGTCCATACTGACCATTATTGTCGGCATCAGGCACAAAAAGTTGTATGAGAAACTCCATCGTTGTAGGGTATACTATTCCCTGACAAGGAGGCAGACCTTGAGTAGCAAGGTACGCAATCGCAATGCGAAACAGGATGAAACTGTCCGCTATCGAGACCGATTGACGAAAGACGATTTATTAGAGATTTACCGACGGATGTGGTTTGCCCGCATCTTTGACGACACGCTCTATGATATGAAGAAAAAAGGGCGTCTGCGTCGTGGAAATGTGTACGGTTCGCGTGGGCAAGAGGCGATTCAGGTCGGTACCAGTTATCCTCTCAGACCCGACGATTATGTTTCCCCCATCCATCGCGATATGCCCGTGTTCGTGTTTCGCGGGATGAGCGTGGAGAGCGTGATGGCACAGGTCTGGGGCAAGGCGAACGCCCCCACACGCGGGAAAGACTCCTGGAGCCATATGGGCGATATGGACTTGGGTATCGTCCACTCGACCAGTATGCTCGGCTCGACGATTCCCGTGATGTGCGGCGTGTTGTGGGCACAGCGGCTGGATGGGCACCGCGACCGTGTGGGCGTTACCTACACGGGCGAAGGTGCTACTGCGACGGGACCGTTCCACGAGGGCTTGAACTACGCCGCCGTGCATAAACTGCCTCTGATTGTCGTGGTAGAGAACAACCAGTACGCCTACTCAACGCCCGTAGAGTTGGAAGTGCCCACCGCGACCGTCGCGGAGCGTGCAAAGGGCTACGGTATTCCGGGCTACTGTATCGACGGCAACGATGTGCTGGAGGTGTACGACACGATGTGCGCGGCACTTGACCACGCGCGCTCGGGTAAGGGACCGGTGCTCATTGAGTGTGTGACCTACCGCTTGCAGGGGCATGCCGACCACGACGAGACCCGCGCCCGCCAATACCGTCCTGTGGATGAGATTGAGATGTGGGAGAAGCGTGACCCCATCCCGCGCTTCCGGGAACACCTGCTCAGCACGGGGCTTTTCGAAGAGGCGGAGCTACCTCAGCCACCAGCCGACATCGTGCGCCAGATTATGGACGCCGTAGAGTTCGCCATCAACAGCCCCGACCCCGAGCCCCATACCGCCTTGGAAGACATCTACGACGAGAGCGCGGGGGTGTCACGATGAGAGAGGTCACCTTCCTCGAAGCCATCCGCCTCGCGCTCTGGGAAGAGATGGAGCGCGACCCGAATGTGTTCGTTATTGGTGAAGACATCGGGCGTATGGGCGGAGCGTTCGGCGTGACGAGCGGTTTCTTTGAGCATTTCGGAGCCGACCGCGTGATCGATGCGCCCATATCGGAAACGGCAATCATCGCTGTGACGGTGGGCGCAGCAGCGGCAGGCAAGCGCGGGGTCGCCGAAATGCAGTTTATGGACTTCATCTCGTATGGCTTTGACCAAGTGGTCAATGTCGCGGGAACCTTCCTATACCGTTCGGGTGGGAAGGTGCCGATTCCGATTGTCGTGCGCGGTCCGTCGGGCGGTTATGTGGGCGGTAGTCTGTACCACAGCCAGCAGTTTGAGGCATGGTTTGTGCATACGCCCGGTGTGAAGGTGGTTCAGCCAGCCTTCCCCGATGACGCTTACGGGCTGATGAAAGCCTCCATCCGCGATAATAACCCCGTGGTGTTCTTTGAGCATAAGTATCTCTATCGGCGCATTCGGGGACCGATTCCTGAGGCAACGGAGGATTTCATCGTGCGCTTGGGCGAGGCGCGCATCCGTCGTCCCGGCACCGATGTGACCGTCGTGACCTACGGTGCGATGGTGCACTTCTCGCTGGAGGCGGCGCAAATCCTGGAGCGTGAGGGAATCTCTCTGGAGGTGATAGACCTTCGCACGGTCAAGCCGATGGATATGGAGACCATCTACAACTCGGTGCGCAAGACCAGCAAAGTGTTGGTGGTCAACGAGGCGCCCAAAACCTGTAGTGTGAGCGCAGAGATTTCGGCACGCATCACCGAGAACTGCTTTGAGTGGCTCGATGCCCCGGTGATGCGGGTCGCTGCGCGCGATAGCTTCGTGCCGTTCGCAGAGCCGTTGGAGAAGTTCGTGCTTCCCAGCGTGGATGAGATTGTCCATACCGCACGCGAACTGGCGAACTACTGAGGGAGACAAACTATGGCGGTCGCTGTGATTATGCCCGAGCTGGGCGAAAGCATCGTAGAAGGCACTATCGTCCGTTGGCTCAAACAGCAGGGTGAGCTGGTCAAAGAGGACGAGCCGATTGTGGAGATTATGACCGATAAGGTCAACACCGAACTGCCCGCTCCCAGCACGGGGGTCCTAAAGCAGATTCTGGCGGGCGAGGGCACCGTGGTTAAAGTCGGTCAGGAGATTGCGCTGATTGAGGCTGAGTCGGCGGCGTCGGCTGAAGCAAGTGCCCCCCAAACGCCTCAGGGCGCAACCGCTCCTGTGTCTGTCTCTGCGCCGCCTCCTGTAGGTGAGGTTGGGTTCTATGGTGGTGGCGAAGAGCCTACGCCGGTTAGCTCTGTCAGTGTACCGCCTGCACCAGCACGCCGTCCTGAAGGCGACGGTCAGAGTAGGGGAGGGCGCGCCTTCATCTCGCCCGTGGTCAGCAAAATCGCTCAAGAACACGGCTTGACCCAGGAAGAGTTGATGTCTATCCCGGGCACGGGGACAGGCGGACGCGTGACCCGTCGCGATGTGGAGCGCTACTTAGAACAGCGTAAGACAGCCCCCGCACCTGCTCCTGCGCCAGCCCCAGCTCCAAAGCCTGCACCCGCACCTGCGCCTGCCGCTGCTGCCGAGCCGAAAGAGGGCGAGGAAATCGTCCCCTTGGTGGGCATGCGCAAGACCATCGCCGAACACCTCACTCGCAGCTATCAGACCGCCGTGCATGTGACGACGGTCATCCAGGTGGATGTGTCGCGAATGATGGACTTCCGCGAGCGCAACAAAGAGTCGTTCCAACAGCAGTATGGAGTGCGGTTGACCTTCACGCCGTTCTTTGTGAAGGCGGCGGCGGAAGCTCTGCGCGAGTTCCCCATGATGAACGCCTCGCTGGTGGATGACCAGATTATTGTGCGCCACTATGTGCATATGGGCGTGGCGGTGGCACTGGGCGAGAAGGGCGAGGAAGGACTGATTGTGCCCGTGATACGCGACGCGCACAAGAAATCGCTCATAGAGATTGCGCGTGACCTTGAGGACATCGCCAAGCGTGCCCGCTCCAAGAGCATCACGATTAGCGATGTGCAAGGCGCTACCTTCACCCTGACCAATCCGGGTAGCTACGGCGCGCTGATTGGTACACCCATCATCAACCATCCCCAGACCGCCATCTTGGGCACCTACGCGATTGTGAAGCAACCTGTGGTCATCAACGATATGATTGCCATCCGCCCGATAATGAACCTCTGCTTGAGCTACGACCACCGCCTGATTGACGGGATGTATGCGGGGCGGTTCCTTCAGAGGGTGAAGCGGGCGATTGAGGAGTTTGAGTTCTTCAAGTAAGGCTTCCATCCGACCCGTCCCCCGAAGAAACCGCCCCGCTTTCCCCCACGGGGCGGTTTCACTTTGGGGAAGCGCTATCTATCATGCCCACTCCACTGTGTCCACCTGTCAGAACCCAACCGCCTCGCCTTCGGTTCGGGGATCAGAGCCAGCGAGGTAAGCACCGCCCACGCGCTGAATCACCTGAACCGCGCTGGGATGTGTGCCATGCGGTGTAGTGCGTGGGGAATGCCCCCGTTTGCGCAATTCTTCAACAAGCGTGCTTTCTTCGCCAGCGATTTCCATCGTCAGGGTGCCCGGTGAAGGGTCGGTGCTACGGGTAGGT
>JBDNDR010000179.1:0-4907 GCA_046718995.1 Fimbriimonadales bacterium | reverse complement strand
TAGCAGGACAACTCCCCTCTCCGTTTACGGAGCGGGGCTGGGGGTGAGGTGAAAATAGAGATGCTTCGCTGGCGCTCAGCATGACGGTGGGGCGTTTAGCAGGACAACTCCCCTCTCTGCTTGCGGAGCGGGGCTGGGGGTGAGGTGAAAATAGAGATGCTTCGCTGGCGCTCAGCATGACAAGAGGGGGAACGCTCAGCATGACGGGGGTGGGGCGCTCTGTACGATGAAAAAATGCCCCCCTCTCTATAAACAGAGAGGGGCAGGGTGTCTTGACGAGGTTGTGTTTAGCGCTCAAAGGCGGCGTCAAAGGCGACTTTGGAGGGCGCGAAGTCGATGTGGCGCACGAACTGACACGCCTCACGCGCCCCGTGCTCGCGATCCATCCCGCTGTCCTCCCACTCCACCGAGAGCGGTCCTTGATAGCCAATCTCGTTGAGGGCGCGGATAATCTCCTCGAAGTCGACCGAGCCGCGTCCGGGCGAGCGGAAGTCCCAATAGCGTCGCGAGTCGCCGAAGTTCAGGTGCCCGCCGAACACACCCGACAGGCGCGGGGTCTCCGACCACCAGACATCCTTGACATGCATGTGGAAGATGCGGTCGCGGAATCGGCGGATGAAGGCGACATAGTCCACGCCCTGGTAGCCGAGGTGGCTGGGGTCGTAGTTGAACCCGAAGCGCGGGTGCCCACCCACCGCTTCGATGGCGCGCTCCGCAGTCACGATGTCGTAGGCAATCTCGGTGGGGTGAACCTCCAACGCGAAGTAGACATCTTCCTGCGCAAACACATCCAAGATGGGCTTCCAGCGCGTGGCGAAGTCTTGGAACCCGCGCTCGACAAGGTCGGGTGGGTTGGGTGGAAACGAATAGAGATACTGCCAGATGCTACTGCCTGTGAAGCCGTTGACGACGACGCGCGTGAGTTGGGCTTTGACCTCATCGGGTGCGCAGTTGAACAGTTTGCGGGCGGCGCGGGCGGTGTGCTTCATCTCCTCAGCGGCGCGCTGGCGGACGCCCTCGGGGGCTCCATCGCCCCAGACACGCGCAGGGAGGATAGCCTTGTGGCGTTCGTCGATGTTATCGCAAACGGCTTGACCCACCAAGTGGTTGCTGATAGCGAAGCATTTGAGACCGTAGCGTCCCAGGATTTCCCAGCGGGATTCGCAGTAGCGTTCGTCGGTAAGAGCGCGCTCGACATCGAAGTGGTCGCCCCAGCAGGCGAGTTCCAGCCCGTCATAACCGAACTCTTGGGCTTTTTGTGCCATCGTTTCTAACGACAGGTCTGCCCATTGACCTGTGAACAGTGTGACTGGTCGTGCCATCGTTGATTCACCTCCGGTGGGGATGCGTGGAACAGCGTTCCCCAGTCTGCCATTTCGTGGTAGCCAGTGGAATTCCTGCCTGATTTGGGCGGTTCCACTCATTCCCACCATTTCGCTCCAATTGCAGGACTTTTGGCGGAGTCAACCCCTACATATCGCTGAATTTGGGCAAAAAGTGCCCAGATTTTGGGATTTTTTTCGCATTCCCCCTTGACAAAACAGATATCGTAGGCTATAATATAAGCGTGGTAGCCAGTGGTAGACTGGTGGAGATTAGGTGGTAAAACGCTATGCCCAAGTTTCAAGGCGGGAGTTGCAACTCAGTAGACGACAAGGGGCGCATCGTGATACCCCAGCGCTTCCGCTTACTGCTGGGCGAGCGGTTTATCATGACACGCGGGTTCGAAGGCTGTATCTTTGTGTTTACAACCGACCAGTGGCAACGGCTCGGCGACAAGTTCGGGATGGATGTGATGTTCGACAAAGGCAAGGTGCGCCTGCAAAGGTTTCTCTATGGAGCCGCCAGCGAGGTGGCACCCGACAACCAAGGGCGCGTGGCAATCCCCCAAGAACTGCGCGAGTGGGCAGGAATCGAGCCGAACTCGGAAGTGATTGTTGCCGGCTGTACGAACTGGGTGGAAATCTGGGACAAGGAACGCTACGACAAGATGATGTTAGCCGAGATGGAACAGGGCGAACAGCTGATGGACATCGCTAAGGAGATGGGAATCTGAGATGCATAAGCCTGTCATGCTCAGCGAGGTGATGAGCCTGTTGAACCTCCAGCCCGGCGAACTGGTGGTGGATGGCACCGTCGGGATGGGCGGGCACGCGCTGGCGATGGCAGAACGAATCGCACCGAACGGAACCCTGATTGCCTTAGACCGTGATAGCTCTATGCTGGAACGCGCCCAAGAGCGGCTGAGGAGCGTTTCAATTCCCCAGCACTTTGTCCACGCCGACTATCGGGATTTACCGGAGGTGCTGGACGAGTTGGGCTACCCTGAAGTGGATGCCGTGCTGATCGATATGGGCATCTGCTCTGACCAGCTGGACGACCCCGAGCGTGGGCTGGCGTTCCGCTATGACGCCCCGCTCGATATGCGCCTGGATAGGGAACAGACCACCACCGCCTTCCACCTCCTCCAGAAAATCAAGCTGGGCGAGCTGACGCAAATCCTGCGCGAGTATGGAGGCGAGCGGTGGGCAGGACCGATTGCGAAAGCAATCCTCCGACGCCGTGACCGCGGGCAGATGAACACCACAGGCGACCTCGTCGCGGCGGTGATGGAAGCAATCCCACGCAAATTCCAAGACCGACGCATCCACCCAGCCACACGCACCTTCCAAGCGATTCGGATTGCGGTCAACCGCGAGTTGGACGACTTGGAGCCGGCGTTTGTGGCGATTGCCCAACGGCTGAGGCTCGGAGGGCGTATGGCGGTGCTGGCATACCATTCGCTGGAAGACCGCGCCGTGAAACAGGCTTTCCGTCAACTGGCAACGCCCGTGGCAGACCTGGTCGGCGCTGTCAACGGGCGCGGGGGAGCGAACGCACCGGCATCCTATCAAGTGCTGACCCCGAAACCTATAGAGCCGACCGAGGCGGAGATTGGAGAGAACCCTCGCGCACGGAGCGCTAAACTCAGGGTACTCCGACGCACAGGCTAAACACGCACCATCAGAGGGAGGACATCTATGGCAGAGAAACAGGCAAAGAGCGGACACAGAGCGCAAGCAACATCAGAAACGAAGCCGATGCGCAGACCCAACGGCAACCGTACGCGGACGCGCGGCGCCCTGCTACCCAGCCTCCTCTTAGGAGCCATCGTAGGTGCCCATGTGCTGGGTATCGCTCTGTTGAACTTGGAAAGTGCCCGACGGGAGCGACTAACGCATGAGATTACGCAACTACGCATCCAGAACGAGCAACTCCAAGCCCGGTTGAACCTGAGTGTCGACGAGATAGACCTGCGACGCTGGGCTGAAGCGGCGGGCATGGTGCGGGTGGACACGGCGGAAAACTCGGTCGCTGTGAACCTACCGCTCCCAGAAGAGAGCCGAGCAACCGTGACAGCACGGTTGACCCGAAATTAGGAGCGCTATGGGGCACACACAGAATACCGTCCGAACTGCAAAGTTGAGCCGCCAAGACCTCGCGCGTATGCGGGTGGCAGGTGGATTGATGCTGGCGGGCGGAGTACTTCTGTGTGCAAGGCTGGCACAACTGCAGATTGTGCAAGCGAAAGAGCTGCGCCATATCGCGGAACGGCGCCGACTGCGCGAGCGACCCCTATTGGCAGTGCGTGGCACCATCTACGACCGCAACCGTAAGCCGCTTGCACGCTCTGTGATGAACTACCATGTGGTGATTGACCCGACCAGTGTAAAAAACCCTGAGGCAGTCGCCCACTGGCTGGCAGAGCATCTCGGTTTGAACGCACATCAGTTGGCGCGGGAAATCTGGCAAAGGCAGGCGAAAGGCTCACGCTATCTGTTGGTGAAACGCTCGGCACCGACCCATCAGGTGGAGCCACTTCTGAAGGAGTATCGTGCCATGCCGTTCCGTGAGCGCCCCGTGATTTTGGACACCGAGCAAGTGCCTGCGCGTGAATATCCCCATAGCCAGATGGCACCGCAGGTAATCGGGCTGACCTCTTTGCAGGGCAGTCGGGACGAGGGCTTCTGGCTTGCTCCCCAAGGCGGGGTCGAGAGTGCGATGGACGCGGTGCTGGCAGGCGAGAACGGCATCGTAGAGGGTGAGGTGGCACCGGGTGGGCTGATGATACCCGAAACCATTCTTCAGCGCACCTTGCCTAAGGATGGGCGAGCGGTGCGCCTCACTCTCGACCTCGCTATCCAAGAGTCCGCCGAGATGGCGCTGGACGAACTCTGCAAGCGTCATCGCCCCAAAGGAGCGTTGGCGATTGTGATGGATCCCCACACTGGCGACCTGCTCGCCATCGCAAACCGACCCACCACCGACCTGGCAACACGCAAGGGACTGGAACGCTCGTGGGAGCCGATGCGCAACCACGCCGTGAACTTGCTCTACGAACCGGGTTCAACCATCAAGCCGCTGGTGGTGGCATGGGCGCTGGAGCAGGGCAAGGTTCGACCGAATGAGCGGTTCCGTTGTTCGGGGAGCACCGCGATAGGGCGTCTACGCGTCGGCTGTTCCGCGCACGGCGGGGGACGCAAAGCACACGGTGTGCAGAGTGTGGAGGAGGTGCTAGTCAACTCGTGTAATGTCGCCACGGCGCAGATGGGGCTGAGGCTGGGTTTAGAGGGCGTCTACACAGTGTTTGAACGGTTCCATCTGCTGGGGCGTGTGGATATTCCGCTACCGGGTGTACAAGCAGGCTACGCCCCGCGCCCCCAAGAGATACGCTATGGGCGCGACATCCGAACGGCGAACTGGGCATTTGGGCAGGGATTAATGATAACGCCTCTTGCACTGACTGCCAGCTATGCCGTGCTGGCGAACGAGGGGTTCTACCGCCACCCGTGCGGAAGGGACAGCGGTTATTACAAAAAATATACAAAGAGACATAAGACCTCTTGGGATTGGTAAAGGCCTAAGAA
>JBDNDR010000178.1:0-4908 GCA_046718995.1 Fimbriimonadales bacterium | reverse complement strand
AGCCGCCCATCCATAGTGAACTGTGAAGCGCTCGCTGACATTCTTGCTGAAAGTGCTTTGGAGCCACTCGCCGAGTGCTTCCAGAATACGCCCGCCAATCTGTTGGGTACGTTCGCCTGCGTAGGGGAGCAACACTGCCAGCGAGGCGTAGCCGTAGCGTCCGATGATGTCCGCTTTGCGAACCACCTCGCGCACGACTGCAGACGCTTGGAGTAGCAGTTCACCCACCGCAAACTCGCCCAACGCATCCAGAGCACTCTTCTCTGCCACGAACTCAAAGATGGTGAACCCGACCACACCCGAGTAGCGTGCCGAGCGTTGAACCTCTTCCCGCAGACGCACCTGCATGTATTCCAGAGAGAACATGCCGGTCTGGGGGTCTAAGATACGCGCCTCAAAATCGCCGCGTTCCAGTCCGCGCGCACGGGCTTTCTGTTCGTCCAGCCACTCCTCCTCACTGATGATGCGGCGCAGTTTCTGTGTGGCGTTGCGCAGGATGTGCGACACATAGTTGCACGAGATTTGGAGCATATGGGCGATTTCGGTCTGATTGTAGCCCTCGTTGAAGAACAGGTTCAACACCTGTCGCTCAATCTGCTTGAGTTGCTGCATGGCGTTCTCCACGACGACTCGCTCTTCTATCGGCAGGTTGAAGGTCTGGCACGGCTCGCAGTTCAGCTTTTCAAGGTCGTAGCCGTTCCACTCATCATCGTCCTCACTGTTGATGGCGTCCAGCGAGCTGACTTTGAAGACCTCCCGTGTCATTAGCACATCCTCTACGGCTTTGGTGGTCATCCCCAGAAATTCGGCAATCTCTTGGGTGCTGGGTGGTCGTCCATAGCGGGCACTCAGCTCGTTTACCACGCGGTTGATTTTACTGTTGAGCTCTTGGAGCCAGGCAGGTTCTTTGATGATTTTGCCTTTGTCGCGCAGGTAGTGCTTGATTTGTCCCACGATGAGGTGGGTGGCGTAAGTGGTGAACTTGACGCCTTTCTGGGGGTCGTACAGGTCGAGCGCATTCAGCAAGCCTAAGTAGCCCTCCTGAATGAGGTCTTCCAGGGGTTCCCCCGAGCCGATGAACTTGCGCGCCGCGCTTTCAACCAGCCCTGCCAGCTGGATGACAATCGCATCGCGCAGTTCCAACTCTCGTGTCTGACAGTATTCCCGCACCAGTTCCTCTGTGTCCAGTTTTCTCATCGTTGCTCCTCCTGAGCCTAAGCGTGACCATCCTGTCTGATACCACCCTTTTTACTGAATGGAATTCACCAGCTTGAACATCGGCATCATGATGGAGATAGCGATGAAACCCACGATGCCACCGAGAAACACAATCAACAGCGGTTCAATCATGGAGGTCAGCCCCTTGATGGCGGAGTCGACCTCCTGCTCATAGAAGTCGGCGATTTTGACCATCATTTCGGAGAGGCGCCCCGACTCTTCACCAATATCCAGCATGTGGATGACCATAGAGGGGAAGAGGTTAGTTGCGGCGAACGGTGCGCTGAGCGGCTGTCCTTCGCGCAGGCTCTGGCGGGTGCTCTCCACCGCTTTCGCCAGCACCAAGTTGCCCGAGGTCTGACCCACAATCTCCAAAGTGCGCATCAGGGGGACACCACTGGCGACCAGCGTGCCCAGCGTGCGCGCGAACCGAGCGACCGCCAACTTGAGAACCAGGTCTCCGAAGATGGGCAGTTTCATTTTCAGATAGTCAAACTGGTAGCGTCCTCTGGGTGTGCGAAGGTAGCGTTTGAAAGCGAAGCTTGCCCCCGCAAAGGCGCCTGCTATCGCCCACCAGTAGCCGATGGCGAAGTCGCTGACACCAAAGATAATCTGGGTCATCAGGGGCATCTCCACATTCATGCTGTCAAAAATCTCCTTGAACTTGGGTAGCACGAACATGAAGATGGCAACCAACACCAGCATCGAGAAGGTCAACACCATCACCGGGTACATCATCGCCGATTTGACCTTCTGGCGTACCTCCAAGTCCTTCTCCAGAAAGGTTGCCAAACGGTCTAAGATTTGATCCAAGATACCTGCGACCTCTGCGGCGCGTATCATGTTCACGAACAGGTTGGAAAAGACCATCGGGTGCTTTTCCATCGCCTCGTTGAGCGCCATGCCTGCCTTGACATCTTTGCGGACGACATCCAGAGCGTTTTTGAGGGCGGGGTCTTTAGTTTGGGTATAGAGGATGTCCAGACAGCGCAAAATCGGGATTCCCGCGTCGATCATGGTGGCGAACTGCCGAGCGAAGACCACCATCGCCTGCAGTTTCGGCTTTTTCGCTTTGCCCATCGAGGAGAACAGCTTTGCGCGCTCTTTTTGTTCCTGAACCCGCACCACATGAAGCCCCTGCTCATGGAGCTTACTGATGAGTAGTTGCTCGTTGTCCACCTCGATCGTGCCTTTGACCGAGCGTCCCTGACTATCGACCGCTTCGTACCCGTAGAGTGGCATTTGCAACCTCCTATGCCGACTTCAGCAACTGCGTGAAGTTCTCTTTGTCCATCGCGCGGTTGATGGCTTCCTCGTGGGTGATGAAGCCGTTTCGGTGCAGGTCTGCCAGTACCCGATCCATCGTGACCATGCCAGCGCCCGAGTTGGTCTCCATGATGGAGTAGATTTGGTGGGTCTTGCCTTCACGGATGAGGTTGCGGATGGCGGCGTTGGCAATCATGACCTCGATGGCGGCGATGCGTCCGCCCCCAATCATCGGGATTAGCTGCTGGGCGAAGACCGCTTCGATCGTGTTCGCCAGTAGCACACGAATCTGCTCTTGCTGGTGCGGTGGGAACACATCGATGATACGGTCTATCGTTTGGGGTGCGTTGCGCGTGTGGAGTGTGGCGAATACCAAGTGCCCCGTCTCTGCCAATGTGAGCGCCGCTTGGATGGTCTCTAAGTCGCGCATCTCGCCGATGAGAATCACATCGGGGTCTTCACGCAGGACTGCCCGGAGCGCGTTGTGGAAAGTCTCGGTGTCGGCATGGACTTCCCGCTGGTTCACCATCGCGCGCTTGTGATGGTGTACATATTCTATCGGGTCTTCGATGGTCATGATGTGGCAGGGTCGGGTCTGGTTGATAAGGTCAATCATACACGCCAGCGAGGTGGACTTGCCCGAGCCGGTCGGACCAGTGACCAGCACCAACCCGCTGTGCTTTTTGACCACTTCATAGATGACCGAAGGAAGGCGCAAACTCTCAACCGAAGGAATCTTAGAAGGGATGACCCGCATCGCCGCAGCGACCGCCCCCTTCTGCATATAGACATTGAAACGGAAGCGTGCCACTCCCTTGACCGAATAGGCGAAGTCTAAGTCGCGGTGGCGTTCAAAATGCTCCAGATGGCTATCGCTGAGGGCTTCGTAGATGAGCCGTCGCGTGTCATGTTCGGTCAGCACCGTATAGGGCAGAGGCGTTAGATGACCACTGAGACGGATAGTGGGGGGAAGCCCTACGGTCAGGTGCAGGTCTGACCCACCGCGCTCCACACACTCGGTCAGCAGGTCATCAATCGTGACATCCTCTATCGGCTTCTCATCACCCGACACGGTGAGCGAGACATCGCTTTGGGAGGGCGCCGAGTGTTCCTGCTCGTCGCTATTCGACTCCAAGCCCACAAGCTTCTTCCAGTCAAAGTTCTCCATAAAGACCCCCACGGGAGCAAGTACCTGAAACTATTTTGGGCATAGGGGTCAAAAACTTTACCGTGAAAATGCGGGGGGATTAGCCCTTGAGACCCGTGAGGGTAATGCCACGCACGAAGGCGCGCTGAGCCAACAGGAACAGCACCACCAACGGCGCCGTGACCACTAAGCCCGCCGCCATCAGCAGGTTCCACTGCTCCCCGTGGCGCCCAAGAAAGAACTGCAGACCCACCGCCAGAGTGAACTTGCTGGAGTCGTTGAGGTAGATGAGCGGTCCCATAAAATCGGTCCACGCCCACACGAACGAGAAGAGCGCCACCGTCGCAATCGCAGGCTTCGCCAACGGCACGACCATGCGCCACAGAATCATCCAGTCGCTACAGCCGTCCAGATAGGCGGAGTCGAGCATCTCCTGAGGGAACGAGAGGAAGAACTGGCGGAGCAGGAAGATGAGGAAGGCGTTGCCCAAAAAGGCGGGCACAATCAGGGGCAAAAAGGTGTCTACCCAGCCCAGCGAACGGAACAACAGGAACACCGGCAACAAGGTCACTTGGGGCGGAAGCATCAGGGTGCTGAGCATCACCCAGAACCAGAAGTTGCGCCCACGCCAACGCATCCGTGCGAAGGCATACGCAGGAGGCAAACAGCTCAAGAGCGTCCCCACCACACTGAGCAGGGCAATCAGAAGCGTGTTGCGCAGGTAGAGCCAAAAGGGAAAGGTGGTCAACGCTTCGGCATAGTTCTCCCAGGCAAGGCGCGGGGGAATCCACACAATCCGCTCCGAGAAGAGGGCATCATCCGGTTTGAGCGAGGTGCTGACCATCCAGAAGATGGGGAGTAGGAACACCCCGCCAAGCGCTATCAGTGCCCCATGCGCCATCCACAGTCGCCAGCCCTGTCTATGCCGATGCCCGCTCATAGTTGGTGAGGGAGGCTATACCACGCCGCGCTTGGTCTCCTGAACCAGCCAGTCCACCACCGCCTTGAGGTCGCCACCGGTTGCCTCGTAGATGCGGAGTTGGTGGTCGGCGCTGGTGCCTTCGCGGACGATTCGGCGGGCGCGCTTGACCTCTTCCCAGCTACCCAGATGCTCGGCGTAAGGGCGCAGAAGGTCGACCAGCTCGTCCACTAGCTCCTCAAACGGGAGCGCCTTGCCCCGCCCGAAGTCGATCAGTTCGCCGTGGATACCGTGTCGAACCGCGCGCCACTTGTTCTCCCGGATGAGGTCGCGATGGTAAATCCGCCACGAACGGTTG
>JBDNDR010000177.1:0-4911 GCA_046718995.1 Fimbriimonadales bacterium | reverse complement strand
CCGAGAGAGCGACGACCTATGGGTTCACTTGGAGTGTGTGAACCGCCCTGCGATTCCACGCGGACACTCCATCCTGCGCGCCCGGTACACAGGATTTTGCTTCCTCTGCGAACAGACCGTGCCTATCGGAACGCCGATCACACGCTATCAGGGCAGGTGGGTTCATGCGGCATGCCTGCTGAACCGCCTTGCGCAGACTCAAGAATATGACGACCTTTGTGAACTCGATTAAGACAACCCGTTCTCATAACTGGATGCCCAGTTGGCATGGGGGCAGATGCCCCCACGCTCACTGTTAGGCAACCGTTGCCTCGCGCACGACCTCAAACACGAACTCGCCCCCACGATAGTCCACCTGAACGGTATCACCTTCTTGGACTTCGCGTGCCAGCACCTTCTGTGCCAGCGGGTTGAGCAGTTCGCGTTCGATGGTGCGGCGGAGCGGTCGGGCGCCATACTGCGGGTCAAACCCACGGTTCGCCAGTTCGATAAGCGCCTCGTCCGTCGCCGTCAAGCGGATACGATGCTCATCCAACCGCTTCTGCACCTGTTGGAGCTGGAGCTGTACAATCCGCTTGATGAGCAGAATATCCAGCGGGTTGAACATCACAATCTCGTCGATTCGGTTCAGGAACTCAGGACGGAAGTGCGCCCGCACCGCCTGCATAATCTGCTCACGGATAAGCTCTTGGTTGCTCTCGTTCAACTCGCTGTAGAGCACCGAACCGATGTTGCTGGTCATAATCACGATGGTGTTGCGAAAATCGACGGTATGCCCTTGTCCATCGGTGAGTCGCCCATCGTCCAGCAGTTGAAGCAGGACATTGAACACTTCGGGGTGCGCTTTTTCTATCTCGTCGAACAGGATGACCGAGAAGGGACGGCGTCGCACCGCTTCGGTGAGTTGACCCCCTTCCTCGTAACCGACATAGCCCGGCGGGGCACCAATCAAGCGCGATACGGTGTGGCGCTCCATATACTCACTCATGTCGATGCGCACCATATTGCGCTCGTCGTCGAACAGGAACTCCGCCAACGCTTTCGCCAGCTCGGTTTTGCCGACGCCCGTGGGTCCCAAAAAGATGAACGAGCCTATCGGGCGGTTCGGGTCGGACAGCCCTGCGCGTGAGCGTCGGATGGCGTTTGCCACAGCGCTGATTGCATGGTCTTGCCCCACCACACGCTGTTTGAGCCGCTCCTCGATGTGGAGCAGTTTCTCCGTCTCGGTCTCTTTTAGGCGTTGGACGGGGATACCTGTCCACTTGGCGACCACTTCGGCGATGTCATCGGCGTCCACTTCCTCTTTGAGCAGCTGCATCTCCTTCTGCACTTCCGCCAGTTGCTCTTGGAGTTGCGTGAGCCGTTTCTGGAGTTCCAGCAGCACTCCATAGCGCAGTTCTGCCGCTTTAGCGAAGTCGCCGGCTCGTTCGGCGTTCTGCTCCTCAAAGCGGGTCTGTTCTATCCGCTCTTTGGTCTCACGGATTTGCATAATCAGCTCTTTCTCGCGTTGCCAGTGTGCCACGAGGCGAGCCTTTTCCTCATTCAGGCTGGCGAGTTCGCGTTCTAAGCGTTCGATCTGCTGCTGGGCTTGGGGGTTCTCCTCACGGCGCAGTGCCTCGCGTTCAATCTCCAGCTGACGGATGCGGCGCTCTATCTCGTCAATCTCGGTGGGCATCGAGTCGATCTCCATCCGCAGTTTCGCCGCCGCCTCGTCAATCAGGTCAATCGCCTTATCAGGCAGGAATCGGTCCGTGATATAGCGTGCAGACAGTTTCGCTGAGGCGATGATAGCGCTATCGTTGATGCGCACGCCGTGGTGTACCTCGTAGCGCTCTTTCAGCCCGCGCAGGATAGCAATCGTGTCCTCAATACTGGGTTCGCCGACATAGACGGGCTGGAAGCGTCGTTCGAGGGCGGGGTCTTTCTCGATGTGCTTGCGGTACTCATCTAAGGTCGTGGCGCCGATGGTGCGCAGCTCTCCGCGTGCCAGCAGGGGCTTAAGCATGTTGGCGGCGTCCATCGCACCCTCTGCCGCGCCAGCACCGACCAGCGTGTGAATCTCGTCAATGAAGAGAATGATTTGCCCCTCGGCGCTCGTGACCTCTTTCAGCACAGCTTTGAGCCGTTCCTCAAACTCGCCCCGGTACTTCGCGCCTGCAATCAGTGCGCCAAGGTCTAACTGCATGAGGCGTTTATCCTTGAGCGTGTCGGGCACATCCCCGGTGGCGATGCGCTGGGCAAGCCCTTCCACGATGGCGGTCTTCCCGACGCCCGGTTCACCGATAAGCACCGGGTTATTCTTCGTGCGTCGCGACAACACATGGATGACCCGTCGGATCTCCTCGTCGCGCCCAATAACAGGGTCCAGCTTACCCTGACGTGCCAGCAGGGTGAGGTCGCGTCCGTACTTCTCTAACGCCTGATACTTCTCTTCGGGGTTCTGGTCGGTGATGCGTTGCCCGCCACGAATCTCTTGGAGCGCTTTGAGAATCGCATCGCGTGAGACGCCGTTCATCCGAAGCACGCGCCCCACCTCGCCCGAAGTATCCCCCGCCAATCCAAGCAGGAGATGCTCCGTGCTGACATACTCATCTTTGAGGCGCATCGCCTCGTCGAACGCGGTATCAAACACCACTTTGAGCCGCTGGGTAATCTGAGCGCCTATGCTGGATGCGCCCGATACTTGGGGACGGCGCTGAAGGTCAGATTCGATTGCGCTCTGGATAGTGCGCGGTAAGACGCCCAGCTTCTGGAGGATGGCAGGTACCACGCCCCCCTCCTGTTGAAGCAGAGCCAACATCAGGTGCTCACTATCAATTGCCGGGTGCCGATAGCGCTCCGAAATCTGCTGCGCCTCCTGCACCGCCTCTTGTGCCTTGATGGTCAACTTGTCAAATCGCATAGGTTCCTCCTAACTTTAGTGTACTATTATCAAGTCTCTTGATACCTACGCATTATACCCGTTTCCGCTCCCGAAAGTTCCCACTTATAAGGGTATAATCGGGCTACAAGGAGGTTAACTATGCGACACATACTACTTGCAGGAGCATTGCTCGCTGTTTCTGTAGCGATGGCTCAAGTGGAGCCGAGAGGGGAAAATCCCGCTATTCGTGTGAACACCCTGCTGGGACCGACCGGTCTCATCACCGTACCGACCTCTACTCCGACGCGTTTCGACCGATTCCAGCTCAGCACTTCGTTGGGTAAAGATGTACGAACGGTTTCCGTCAACTGGGGCATTTTTGAGAGCATCGAAATCGGGGGCACCTTTGTAGACCGCGAAGGCACACGCAATAAGGTGATTGCCACGGGCAAAGTGCTTCTGCTGCCTCAGAACTTTGAGTGGTTGGAGGTCAGCTTTGGCACGATTGACCCGTTTGACGCCATCAACAGCACGGTGTACGGCATCGCCAGTGCGAACATACGCGTGCCAACTAACGCCCCCGAGGATGTGGTTGGTCTGCGCGTACATGTGGGCTACGGCACGGGGGTATTCCGCGATAAAGTGATTGGGGGCGGCGAGGTGTTCCTCACGCGCAACTTCAGCCTCGTCGGCGAGTACAACGGTGTGGACACCAACGGCGCTATCCGCTATGTCTACGACGATAATCTGCGCATCCAGCTGGGGATCCAGGCGAAAGTCATCTACTTCAGCACGACTTACGGTTTGAGCTTCTGACATTGTCATTTCCCGAGCTGGGAGTTTGGCAACGATTCTGGGGGCAACTTGCTGGGTCTGCCCCCCTTTCAGGTACAATTGCGCTGGTGGCGAGGGTCTATCTGAGTCTGGGTTCCAATCTGGGTAATCGCTTGGAGAACCTGCGTTCGGGCGTGCAACTCTTACCCACCGTAGGCATCCACCCGCTCTGTTGGTCTAAAGTGTATGAGACCGTGCCAGTGGGTGAAACGCCTGACCCCCGACCCTATCTCAATCTCGGGCTGTGGGCAGAGACCGCTTTGGAACCTTTAGACCTACTGCGGGCGGTCAAATCGGTTGAGCGCGCTCTGGGACGCCAGCCCACCGCCCAGCGTTGGCTCCCCCGCCCGCTGGACATCGACATCATCCTCTACGACCAGCTGGTCTGGGAGCACCCTCTACTGAAGATTCCTCATCCCCGCATGCGCGAACGCGCCTTCGTACTGGTGCCGCTCGCTGAAATGTCGCCTGAACTGGTACTACCCGACGGCACACCGCTTACTGAAGCCCTCCAAGACCCGAATGTGCGCACTCAGTCCGTGCAAGAGTTCGGGCGTCTGGAAGTTGAAGCGCTTCCCTTCCCGATGAGCAGTGCCGACTAAATCGTCAGCAACGAAACGCTGTTCGATTCCGTGCAGTCTGTTTTGTTGAACCCAACGAACCAGTTTTCTGCCAATCTCCCACGACAAATCTGAATTTCCGTGCTATAATGTCGTTAGTCACTTGGATACAAGGAGGCAGAGAACAATGCAGTCAAGCAATCAAAGGGCAGTTGCGGCGGCATTCAAGGTTTTACTTTTGATCGCGGTCGTTCTGGTTACTCTCGGCATTATAAACTGGATAGAGGCGTTAACCGGCTCAGATATTGGCTGGTTTCAAAATCGCTAACCTTTCGCTTATCGGAGTGCTGAGCGTCAACATGGAAGGGTTGTTTTGCCTCTTGGGAGGAGGTCAATCAGAACTTCTATGAGTATCGCGACTTTACGAAAGATATCTACAGGGGTGACACATCTGAGGCTCCAGAGGAGTAGCCTGCTTCGGGGCGGTACGGTGCAGGCGACACGCTGTTGGCAGAGGGTTCTGGAAGCAACTGGGCGTCCTACGGCTACGGTGGCAGTATGTACCGTATCAACGAGACCTACCAGCATTGGAATCTGCGGGGGTACTTGGTAGCACAGTCCAGTCCTGAGCAGAGATACCCCGTTTTAGAAATG